>CAZWUO010000005.1:0-52882 GCA_964636675.1 uncultured Ectothiorhodospiraceae bacterium | reverse complement strand
TTACCCGTATTCATGGGGTTTGCTTGTGCCATAATTCTTCCCTTGCCGTAGATATACCCGTGGCGTTATAGATTTAGGTTTTTAGTGTACGTCATATTCCTTTCATGACGAGGCGAAATGACGCGTAATAGCCGGTCTATTGCAAGGAATTTCAACGAAGTCATGGAAGGAATAGGGCGTGTAATAAGGCCTAAATCTATAACGCCACGGGTATATTAGGCAGATACTACTATTTTACCGCTATTTTTTGATGAAAATTTTTATACGGGGAGTCTGCTGAGGTGTGATGAAAGACGGATATACGCTTGCCAGGATCCATAGTGGATAAAGCTTATCTCTGCATATTAAGCCGGTATGCCCCAGGGGCGATTCCCAGCTCCCTTTTAAATGCTTTATTGAAGGCCGCTTCAGAGCGGTATCCAACATCCGCTGAGATTTGCGCAATGCTGGCTCTCGATTTATGCAGTTGTTGCTGTGCCTGATAAAGGCGATAGCGAGTTAGATATGCCATCGGCGTGGAACCCAGTTTTTTCTTGAAACGCGCGCAGAATACGGCGCGGGACATACCTGTTTGTTTGGCCAGTTCAGCGACACTCCACTCCCGTTGAAACTGCTGGTGCATGAGACGAATAGCGCAACAGAGTTTTTCGTCTGCTACCGCCCCTAGCCAAGTAACCTCACGTGGGGAATCGGCAAGCCAGTAGGCCCGTAGCGTTTGGATGAAGAAAATATCCGCCAGGTGATCCACCATCATGGAGGAACCAAGGCTTGGCTGATCTGTCTCATTGGCTAACAATTCGACTGTCGCCATCAGAGCCTTAAGTTCTTGCTCATTGACCTTGAAATGGATGAGCGATGGTAGTAGATCCAGGATCGGCGGATAACTATTGTTGGCGAAGATAAAGCGCCCGCCGACAATGGTGCTTCGTTCACCACCACCACCGTGGCGTAGTACGCGTCCCTTTAGATAATTGAGTGCCTCTGCAAATTCAATCGTCTTGCTAAGGTTTGTATCCCGCAATCGAAAGGCATCACCTCGTGTCAATAGGTAGCAGCTCCCCTGCTCCAATTTAATGGGGGCTTCACCGTTTTTAAGATCAAGATAACAGCTCCCTTGGGTGACGATGCCAAATTTTGTGTGATGGTAACGGATGAAATCTAACCCCCAGGGTTCGCTCAATTCCACCCGCGTATAGATCGCCTGTTTAATGCTTAATGTTGGAAAAAATGGCTGTAGTGAATCCATAAATAAAGACGCTCGCACAAAAATTCAAGACGCTGGAGAATAGCACAATGTACCCCTATTCCTTACCCTGGCGTTACAGGATAACAACCAACAGGAGCAAACAACATGGAGTTGGGTTTAACAGGAAAAAAAGTACTCATCACCGGTGGCACACGGGGTATTGGGCATGCTACGGCAATGGCATTTGCCAAGGAGGGGGCGGATATAGCGCTATGTGGCCGCAACCCGGAACATGTGAATACCACATTAGAACAGCTACACGCCATAGGCATCAAGGCCTATGGTAAGGCACTGGATGTGAGTGATTATGACGCGCTACAGGACTGGATCAAACAAGCCGCCCAGCAACTTGGTGGTATTGATATTGTGATGACCTGCCCTAGCGCCTTTGGTGTAGGCGTCACGATGGACGATTGGCAGGCAGGTTATGCAGTGGATCTGCTGGGCACCATCAAAACTATCGAAGCAGCAATGCCCTATTTAGAACAGATGGCCAAAGATGGCAGCGATGCAGCCATTTTGATGATGTCCAGTGCTGCCATCGCCGAAACCGATATGGAGAGCGCCTACGCCGCTTACAAAGCCGGATTAGTCCACTATGCCAAAGGACTAGCACGACGTCTGGCACCGCAGGGGATACGCGTGAACACCTTGTCACCGGGTACCATTTATGTGGAAGAAGGTTTTTGGGGTAATACTAAACGTCACATGCCAGAACTTTATGCGCACTTCTATGCCCGCAACCCAATGGGACGCATGGGGAAACCGGACGAGATTGCTAAACCAGCACTTTTCCTCTGCTCTCCTGCGGCTTCGTTTATCACCGGAAGCAATCTAATCGTAGATGGTGGTTGGACCAGTCGGGTGAACTATTGAATAAGCCCTACTTTGAGATCAGTAGCCTGATAGATGACCTGTTCATTGTGGATCACCACTCCATCCGCGACCCCTAGTGACATCGGTTTGCTAAACACCCGTTTGATATCTAAGCGGTATTGGATTGATCCTGCATCGGGGAATACCTGTCCGCTAAATTTCACCTTACCTACGCCCAAGGCGCGTCCCCTACCCTGCAGGCCGGACCAACCCAGAAACACCCCAACAAGTTGCCACAAAGCATCCAGCCCCAAGCATCCCGGCATGACTGGGTCGCCTTTAAAATGGCAGCCAAAAAACCAATGATCTGGGCGAATATTTAAGCTTGCCTCAATGATGCCTCGATCGAAATGTCCACCGCTGGCCGTAATATGGCTTATTTCATCAATCATTAGCATCTCAGCGCTGGGCAGCTGCGCATTACCTTCACCAAAAAAAACACCACTGGACATTGCCACAACCTGGCGCTGCGAATATTGCATCCAAACCTCCTATAGAATGATCGGATACACAGTATGCGTAAAAATGCTCTCTAGCGATTGTAATAATCGGACATGAACCGCTCAAAGAATAGCGAAGGGCTTGCTAGCAAGTGCTGCCTAAAATCCTTAATTAGATGGGACTGGTCACAAAAACCAACTTCAAGCGCAACATTTAACGCATCAGCTGGTGCGGAATATAGCCGTTTACAAACATGTTGCAGACGAATGATTTGGGCAAACGATTTGGTGTCAAGCCCAGTATGCAATCGAAACATACGGTTTAAGTGACGACAGCTCCAGCCTACTTTGCTCGCCAATTGCGTAACTTTGATATTGCCAACGGAGCGGTAGATCAATGACAAAGCATGATCAAACGGAGTTGCTGAGTGATTGTTAAAGTGCCTCAACAGCCAGTGCTCACAACATTGAGCACGTTGATGAAAGTGCTTATGTCGATAGATTTGTGCATGCAATTCAGTCGAGTTTTGCCAAGGAAGATCACTGCAATCGACAAACTGATTGGTGATTTCAGAGACATTTAAATTAACCAAGAAACGCAACGCACCGGGATAAAAGCGAATCCCAAAATAGTCCCCAGGTTGTAATATTTGCACATCACACACTTGTGACTGAGCACCGCTGATTTGTAGGCCATGAGGGCTAATAAACACCGCCTGTGTGGCATCGGGGATCACCGGATAAGGCGTTGGTCTATCCGTCGTGATTTGCAAATAAGAATGCACCACATGCCTTAGCATCTTGCACGGATTCGAATGCTGCAAGCTTAGTCCAAAACGTTCCAGGCCTTGCTCGGTTAATGTTGGCTGAAATGCTTGGTAGGTGCAGATCATCGATTATTTCTCTGAAACCTTCCAGCTTGTTGTTAATAAAAATAAATTGATACAATATGTTACGGTCTATTGTTAATAAATTACTGGGATCTGTCAAACTGTTTCGTAGTGCTGCCTGTATATTAGGGGTAAGGTCGATTAGGGATTCGGGATTCGGCAATGCTCTTGCCCACTTGGAGTTATTCGAACTCGTTATAAGGATTGATTAGAATCTTGTTTCACCCAACGATTTAAGGTCTCAATTAATATGTTAGGTAGGATTGGTTTAATCAAGCATTCATCGATTCCTGAGGCCAAAATAACTTTTCTCTCTTCATCCAGAGCATGGGCCGTTAACGCAACAATAGGGATATGTTGCTCGGGGGTTTCATGTGCGCGAATATTTTTAGTGGCTTCTATGCCATCCATTCGTGGCATTCTTATATCCATAAAAATAAAATCGAATGATTGGTTTGTTGCCATTTGAACGGCTTCAAGACCATCTTTTGCTTCTTCAGAGATAATATTCAAATCATCTAATAAATAGGATAAAAATTTACGATTGGTTGCATCATCATCCACAATGAGAACTCGGGTATCTCGAAGTTCATCATCGGTATTATTTGGCTTTTGGACAGTAGCAAGGTGTGTCGAGTTTTCATCAATTGGGAAAGCCAGGGTAAAGTAAAACTTAGATCCTTGATTAGGTGTGCTTTCCAGCTTTAGCTCGCCACCCAGTGCTTCAACGAGTTGCTTGGAAATGGCCAAACCAAGTCCTGTGCCTTGACAGTTTATTTCTTCAGACACATCGAGTTGGGTAAATGCGCCAAAAATTGAATCTTGGTCGTTTTCACTAATTCCTATTCCTGTGTCGCTAACTTGAAAATCTATCGTTGCAATGTTCGATTCTAATTTATCCCTCTTAATCGTTAGCTTTACCTTGCCTTGAGCGGTAAATTTAATGGCGTTGTCTAATAAGTTAAGCAGAACTTGTCTGACTTTAGTGGCATCTCCAAGTAAATTTTTTGAAATTTTGTTATCGAATGCTATTTGCAATCCGATATTTTTTTTTGATGCTTTTAGCGTCAGTAGTTTTTCTAATTCTTCTACCGTTTCTCGTAAGCAAAAAGAACGTTGACGAATGGAAAAATGCCCTGACTCAATTTTTGTAATATCAAGAATATCGTTTACTATGTTAAGCAGTGAAGTAACTGAATGGTTGATAATCTGAATATATTCACGCTGCTGTGTTTTGAGGTTTGTCATTGCAAGTAGTTCAACAAAACCTACAATACCATTTAACGGAGTACGAATTTCATGGCTCATATTAGAAAGAAATCGAGTTTTAGCTTTATTCGCCTCTAACGCCTTGTCATGAGCAATTTTAAGTTCATCAGTACGCGCTGCAACAGTATCTTCTAAATTATTAAGATGAAGCACTAATGCGTTTTCTGCAAGTTTACGTTCGGTTACATCGTGCATTGAAACGACAGCACCAATTTTTTTTCCCTCACTGCTGTATATCGCTCGCCCACTGGCAAGCAGCCAACGTTTCGGTAAATTTTTGGGTACCAATACCATTTCCTGATTGGTAACTTGACCTTCCGTCAATGCCCGATAAAGTGGCACCTCTTCAAGTTGCATGACAGTTTCCCCATCGGAGTGGTATAAATCATAATAATTAGCCCATTCTTCTGGCGGAATTGGAATTGCGGGTAAACCACTTATTTCCAAGGTTGCACGATTAAAAAGTGTCAACGCACCAAATTCATCACATGCAACAATCGCATCAGAAATACTATCTAATACGCCATCAAGAAATTGATGATCCTTATCTATTGGAGATGAAGATACTTCATTTTCAGTATTTGGTGCGATAGCATCTGTAGCGACATCGTGATGAACCAATAAGTTTTCTAGGGCTTCGCAGCGAGCACAAAGTCCGTTGACTAATTGTATAATTTGTTCGAGGCCCTGTTCGTAGGTAGCCGCAATTTCTTCTGGGGTAGGTTTGTAATCAAAGGTTGGCATACTTACTTCCTGAGCATATTGTCTTAACTTGTACTATAAAAACGGATTGAACTTCAAAACCAGCACATCTTAACACCACTTCGTTAGCTCCTTATAACCATCTTATTTTTATGCCATATGGCATGACCATATTCACTCATTAGCTAGTACTTGGCGTTGACAAAATACGGACTAAAAAATGCAGATTTCATATATTTTCCCTTTCATTAAAAGAGTTGACGATGAGCACACAATTAAAACCTCGCAGTAAACTAGATGACACACTTAATAATCGTGGTTTTATTCATCCGTTATCAGAAATATCACTCGCGTTTATTAACTTTGCGAAAAGTGCGCCGGGATTAGCACTTGATATCGGTTCCGCTACCGGTGTGGCCACAATTCCTGCACTCAAAAAGGGTGCAAAGGCTATCGCCTTTGACTTGGATAAACAACACCTAGACATTCTCTATCACGCCACACCCGATGCGTACAAAGCAAATTTACAAACCATAGCTGGCCGCTACCCTACTGATATTAATCTGGATAAGGAAAGTATAGGTGCTGTATTGATTTCTCAAGTACTTGGCTTTTTATCCGGTGCCGAAATCACGGAAGGTTTTAAAAAACTTTATGCTTGCATGAATCATGGCGCTAAAATATTCATCATAAATTACACGCCATACATGGCATTAACTCGCTCTTTTATACCCATTTATGAACAACGGCGGGAAAATAAGGAACCCTGGCCGGGGCTTATTCAAGATATCTCAAAACATTGTTGTGACCAAGAATTACTCCATAACCTCCCAAAAACATTGAATCTGTTGGATCCAATGATTTTGACAAGAGAACTCATTAACAATGGTTTTAATGTTGAAAAGTCGTATTTCTTAGGCGGGGAGGAAGTCCCTGAAAAATTTCAGTTTGATGGCCGAGAATGGGTAGGCGCAATTGCATCGAAAATTTAATCGGCGGCTCCCTCGTTTTCAGAAAGATAAATGCCATTTTTTTTAATGACTATTTGATTGTTTTTATAAAGACTGCCTAATGCAATTTTAAATTTTTTCTTACTTACACTGAATATTTTATAGATCTGCTCAGGGGATGTTCTATCGGTCAACGCTACAAAGCCCTCATTTTGCGTCAATAATTGAATAATTTTTTGTTTCAGTTCGACAGAATTATCAAACCCTGGTTTTTCCAGCGTGAGGTTTATTTTATTATCTTTTCTTAGATTTTTAATATACCCCTTTATGCGCTCTCCAGTTCGTACGTTTCTAAATATATCCGTTTTGAATAATAGTCCAGTGTGGCGATTATTTATGACGGCTTTAAAACCTAATTCCGTTTCTTTATACGGTAATAAATCAACCATTTGTCCCGCTGAATACTTTGCTTCGTCTTTATTCATGAATTTTTCAAATTTAGACGTTGCTGCTATGCGGACGGTATAGTTTTCTCTATAGAGGTAAACCCAATAAGATTTTCCTTGCTGCATACGTGAGAGCTGCTCTTTAAAAGGGACAAATAATTGTTTGGGTAGTCCCCATTCCAAAAAGGCTCCTACTTCGTTGACTTCAATAACTTTCAGTTTAGCCAGCTCTCCTACTTTTGCTAAGGGACGCGTCGTTGTTGCTACAAGCTCATCTTCGCTATCGCAATAAATAAACACATCGATATAATCATCAATATTATAACCTTCAGGTAGTGAATTATTTGGAAGCAATATCTCACCCAAACCATTAGCATCTAGATAGACACCAAAATCAACTTGTTTGATAATCCGTAGAGTATTCATGTTTCCAATAACCGGCATTTAGAGATTCCCTAATATATTATGTAATAACCTTCGTACAAAAACTGGTTTTTGTGCAAAGGTCTCTATGTATAAGTTGAATAACAATACTCCCCATAAGCATCACAAATTTCAACCTCTTCTGACAGAATCCGAGAAATAGCATCATCACCATCTAACACTGCAAGCTTTTGGCTTTGTGTTCTCAATTCGAATTGAAACCCCGCATTATTACTCTTAATTTGCGTATATTCCAATATTAAAGTCTCGTTAAACTCCATAATTTTTGTGCTAAATGAAATGCCAACACCGTTAATATCAATTGTCCAGTCGGAGCTATATTCTTTATCGTGCAATCTAAGCTCACATTTATTTTCGTGGTTTACAAAAACCCTGAACCGTAATGGTTTAGCATATTGTTCGCGCATTTGAATCAGATGATTTGCTGCTTTTGTCGTAACAATAAAGTTGCGTGACTGAATAAGTTGTTGTGTCATGACTAGCCCCTTGGTTCGAGAATACTCTTTGGTTTATCATATCTTTAGCGTATAAACATGATGTTATTTTAATAAACCTGGTTTATACATATGATTAAATGGGCTAATTCATGTCATAATAAACAGGTTGAACGACATGCAGAGTGTGGGGTAATCGTTCTCTCTATAAACGAGCGATATAAATATTAATTGTTTCAGGCCTAGTTAAGCTTAAAACTCTATATTTTGTCCTAACCAGATGATAAGGATAAAAAAAATGAGTGTCGTTCTAGAGTTTCCGAAAACCAAAAGACTAAGTCGCAGAGAAGTAAAAAAAGTAACGAATGTTGTGGAAGAAGCAGTATCTGCGCATGCTGCATTGCACGAATATGTTACGTTAATTAAACAAGATCCTCGTTTAACAAGCATTAAAACCGAGCTAATTCTAAAAACACTGACTTTATTATTAGATGAGCAGAACTCTAAATCTTAAGAAATACGATGAGACAGGCAAACAAATAGCTTTTAATTCAAATCACCTATAAAGATCGCCTAAGAAGGGAAGAAATATACAGCACCGAAGATCAGCTTTCAGTGCTGCTAGATACTAGATATAGACTAAATAGCTTACAATTGAACTAAACTCAAATAAGCAATAAGCACCAATACCACAAATATGGGTATTAAAAAGCCCCCATTAAACTGCTTTTCACTGTCTTTCATCACTTTCTCCCTTCATTCAACGATGGATACATTTCAAATATCGCTTAATACTACGTTTAATATATAAGCAATTTACTCAATTAATAGAATATCTTTTTTATAACGATTATTTTGCATCATGTCAAACAAAAACCTCTTTTCCTACATAGAATACAGTATCTTGCAAAATCGTTTACATGTCAGTCAGCTTATTACCGCGATCCAAAGATAATATATATTCCACCAAGAGTTCAATAACACTCGCTTCAACTCTTTTTTCTAGGGGAGGCATCCCATCAACCCCTTTTAAGGTTATAAATTTACCTTTGCTGCCTTTTTTAACACTTTCTACCAGCAAGGCTTTGGCTTCTGCAAAAGGTTTATTTTTATATCTTTCAGCGATATCCATCCACGACGGGCCGATAACTGTGGCTTTGATTCGATGGCAATCAATGCAACCATTCATTCTAGCAAGTTTATACAAGGCTATGCGTGTCTGAGCTTCTACACTCGTATTTGCTTGTTGCTCACAACCTTGAGACAGAAAAACAATACCCAGCACGGATAAGACTACGGCTGCTCTTAATAAAGGGTTCATATAAATTAAATCCCATTTTTTAAGCGTATAATCCTACTCATAATCTTAAATAAAGTATATAGACTTGAATTATTTGCTTTTAGCCCATGTGTCTCTTAATGATACTGTCTGATTAAAAATCAAGTTGGCCTTTGTACTTTCATCGTCAACACAAAAATAACCTTCCCTCTCAAATTGATATTGATCACCCGTTATGGAGTCTTTAATACTTTTTTCGATAAGGCAGTTTTTCAATATTATCAGTGAATCTTGATTAATATGTAATTTGTAATCAACGCCCTCTTTTCCGCTATCCGGTGTGGGATGAGTAAAAAGCCTGTCATACAAACGCACTTCAGCATTTTGTGCTGAAGCAGCCTCGACCCACTGAATAACGCCTTTGACTTTTCGCCCCTCGGGGTTTTTGCCTAAAGTATCTGGGTCAATACTACAGCGTAACTCTAAGATTTTACCACTCGAATCTTTTATCACTTGATCACAACGAATAACATAAGCATTGCGTAATCTAACTTCGCCACCGGGTACCAAACGTTTGAACTTCTTAGGGGGTATTTCATAAAAATCATTGTTATCGATATAAAGCGTTTTACCAAAAGGAATTAAACGAGACCCAAGCGCCTCGTTCTGCGGATGGTTTGGGGCTGCAAACTCTGCTATTTTATTTTCTTCATAGTTAGTCAATATGACTTTGAGGGGGTTCAAAACGGCCATTCTACGTGGCGCATTCGCGTTTAAATCGGTACGTATACAGTCTTCTAAAACACTCATTTCAACAATATTGTCCGCTTTAGTAACACCAATGCGCCGACAAAACTCTAAAATTGATGCCGAGGTATACCCTCGTCTGCGTAAACCAGCAATCGTAGGCAGTCTTGGATCATCCCAGCCATTAACAAATCCACCGGTAACTAATTCAGTCAGTTTTCTTTTGCTGGTAATCGTATGTTCCAGCGTCAACCGTGAGAATTCTATTTGTTGTGGTTTATCGCTAAGCTTAAGAGTATCGAGAAACCAATTATATAACGGACGGTGATCTGCGAATTCCAATGTGCAGAGTGAATGCGTAATTTTTTCGAATGAGTCTGAAAGGCAATGGGTAAAATCATACATCGGATATATACACCATGCTTCTCCTGTTTGATGATGAATAACGCCGGTTCTAATACGATAAATCGTCGGATCACGTAAATTGATATTCGGCGAGCTCATGTCTATTTTTGCACGCAATACACGACTACCATCGTTGAACTCCCCTTCTTTCATGCGGCCAAATAAATCTAAATTTTCAGCAACTGTACGCTCCCTATAAGGACTATTTTTTCCGGGTGTTGTAAGGGTACCGCGGTATTCACGAACCTCATCTGGTGATAAATCACACACATA
The DNA here is from genome assembly GCA_964636675.1 of uncultured Ectothiorhodospiraceae bacterium. Classification (GTDB taxonomy): domain Bacteria; phylum Pseudomonadota; class Gammaproteobacteria; order S012-40; family S012-40; genus JALUUH01. The sequence continues at coordinate 42,481 of CAZWUO010000005.1, read as the reverse complement.
CGCTTTTTTAAGTTTAATTAAATCAACGGCAGCATTATAAAGTTTGGTAAAATAATCTGACGCAAAGTATTGCCTGTCATTCCAATCGTATCCTAGCCAACGTACATCTTCGGCGATTGATTCGACAAATTTAATATTTTCTTTATGGGGGTTTGTATCATCATATCTTAAGTTACATGTGCCCGCGTAATCGACCGCAATTCCAAAATTTAATACGATTGATTTGGCATGCCCTATATGTAAAAAACCATTTGGCTCGGGGGGGAAACGAGTGGCAACTCTTCCCTTATTTTTTCCGGCGACTAAGTCTTTGTCGATGATTTGACGAATAAAATTGGTAGTTTTAGTTTCTTCTTTATTGCTCATTTAGCAGAAAATTCCTTGAATGTTGTCGATCTAAAAAACTCCCTTATTCTACGCCATACCATCGTTTAGCTGAAATAATTTAACTCTCTCGTTAAACCCGATTATTTACAGCGTAAGTGTGACTTGGCTCACAGTGAAATCACTGAAACGGGAGTCAAATAGGTATATAGAGCCAGAGAGTTAAACGAGGTGAACATGAAAAACCCTGCGCCCACACCAAATGTGCAACAACCCATAGATGATGCTGAATTTAAGAGTGAAGAAATACATGATGATTTTGAAGCAGTAGGTATTGACTCATTCTTCACTTCTTTTGATGAGGATTGGGATGAGTATTCTATAGACGATTTTAACGAGTTTTAGTCTGTTTCTGGACTGATACTATATTATTCAAGTAATACAATAGCATATACTGCAATACCTTCTTCTCTACCGGTAAAACCCAGGTTCTCAGTGGTCGTCGCTTTGATGTTTATTTGATTAGTTAACAGGTCGAGGTCTGCAGAAATGTTTGCAATCATTGCGTTTAAATAAGGCATTAACTTGGGTCTTTGAGCGACAATAGTGGAATCAATATTGGATATTTTATAGTTCGAATTATCCACCAATTTTTTTACCGTCCGCAGCAAAATGCGGCTATCAATATTTTTGTATTCAGCCCCAGTATCCGGAAAATGCTGCCCTATGTCTCCCATCGCTGCCGCCCCTAACAAGGCATCACAAATTGCGTGTAATAAGACATCGGCGTCCGAATGACCGGCAAGACCACGGGAATGAGGTATTAATACCCCTCCGAGTATCAAATCACGATTTTCAGCAAAAGCATGCACATCATAACCCTGTCCGATTCTCATTGTGCCTCTTCCTCCTGTAACGCCAAATAACTCGCGGCGAGTGTTAAATCAAATGGCCGCGTTATCTTTATATTATCCGCATGTCCTTCAATGATTTTTGGGTTTAATCCAGAGAGTTCAATCGCTGAAGCCTCATCAGTAACGAGTTGATTATTTTTCAACGCTAATTGTAATGCGTCGTGCAGGGTTTGTAACTGAAACATCTGCGGGGTTAATGCTCTCCAAAGGTTTTGCCGCGGAATAGTTGATACAATAGTGTGTTTAGAATCACACTGTTTTAAAGTATCACTGACCGGAAGACCGAGTAAACCCCCAACGGGATGATATTGTATTGCCTGAATTAATTTATCAATATCTGCCGTTCTTATGCAAGGGCGTGCGGCATCGTGTACTAAAACCCAATCATCAGCATCTGCTTTATGCAATAATAATTGCAGACTATTCAGTACCGAGTGACAGCGTTCTTTACCCCCTTCTACACGAATAATTGATTCGCGATTTTCTAGCTTAAGTGCAGGCCAATAAGGATCTTGTCGAGAGGTCGCTACGATGATGCCATTTATTCTGGGATGCGCACATAACTTGTCTAAGGTTTGTTCTAGAACTGTTTTGCCGTTTAATAGCAGGTATTGCTTAGGTTTGTCTGCCTGCATTCTTTTGCCAATCCCTGCAGCAGGTATAACAGCCCAAAATTTTGTCATCTGCGATTATTCCTCTATTATTTGGTAAAATTTTTCACCTTTTTTTATCATGCCTAGCTCACTACGGGCGCGCTCTTCTATCGCATCATTGCCTTCTTTTAAATCCAGAACTTCTGCTTTCAACGTTTCATTACGGGTTTTTAGTTTTTTATTTTGTTCGGTTTGTTCGATAATTGATTTTTTCAATCTCCAAGCATCCGGGAGGCTAGCGTCGCCAAACCAAAGAGACAATTGTAATAAACCAAAAATAAGGAATGTAAAAAATAATGCCCATTTCATATGAGATATTATAAGCGAGAATTAAAAAAGGGTCACCTAAATGACCCTCAGAATAACTACTTAATATCCACAAATTATATCAAGTTATAAAAAGCCTCACGCCCTGCATATCTCGCTTTACTGCCTAGCTGCTCTTCGATTCTTAAGAGTTGATTGTATTTTGCCAAACGATCAGATCTTGACAACGACCCCGTTTTTATTTGACCTGCATTAGTCGCAACTGCGAGATCAGCAATCGTTGTATCTTCCGTTTCCCCGGATCGATGAGAGATGACAGCTGTATAATTCGCATTCTTTGCCATATCAATAGCGGCTAAGGTTTCAGTGAGCGTGCCAATTTGGTTAACTTTGATTAATATCGAGTTCGCTATATTTTTATCAATCCCTTGCTGCAGAATATCGGTATTGGTCACAAATAAATCATCACCTACAAGTTGCACCTTCTTGCCGAGACGTTCACTGAGTTTCGCCCATCCATCCCAGTCATCTTCTGCCATTCCATCTTCGATAGTGATAATGGGATACTTAGCTACCCAAGATGCAAGATAATCAACAAATTCGTCACTACTCAGCTGTTTGTTTTCGGATGTTAAATGGTAGGTACCATTTTTGTAGAATTCGGAACTTGCGACATCAATCCCTAACAAAATGTCTTCGCCTACTTTAAATCCTGCATTCTCAATGCTTTCGATAATGACTAAAATAGCTTCTTCATTAGACGCAAGATCTGGTGCAAACCCACCTTCATCGCCAACCGCGGTATTTAAACCTCGTTTACTCAAAACCTTTTTCAGCGCATGAAAAATTTCTGTGCCGTACCGCAGCGCATCCGAAAAAGTCGGAGCACCTACCGGTAAAATCATAAATTCTTGAACATCTACATTATTATCAGCATGCGCACCACCATTAATGATGTTCATCATAGGTACGGGTAATAAGGTCGCATCGTCGCCACCTAAGTATTTATACAACGGCAGGTTTGCCGCATGACTCGCTGCCCGCGCAACAGCTAAAGATACGGCTAAGAGGGCATTAGCCCCGAGTCGACTTTTATTTGCAGTGCCATCAAGATCCAGCATTAACTGATCGATAACGGCTTGTTCGTTGGCATCTTGGCCCACCAGCGCTGCGCAAATAACGGTGTTTATATTCTCGACGGCTTGTAAGACGCCTTTACCACCAAATCTACTCGGATCATTATCTCTCAGTTCAACCGCTTCGCGCGCACCGGTAGACGCACCTGAGGGTACGGCAGCGCGCCCAATGACACCTTCTTCTAAGATAACATCTGCTTCAACCGTTGGGTTACCGCGAGAATCGATAATTTCTCGTGCTTTTATATCAATAATTTTAGGCATTCTTGCTCCAAATCAACGTTTCAAAGACCTTTGAAGCTCTAAAGTAAGCTCGTGTGGCCATGCTTTTTAGGAACATGCTTGTTCCTTATTATAATTTCGGTGGCGTATTATCCAAGAAATTTGTCCTCAGGAAAAGGACGACTTTTTATCAATGCATCGATTTCTTTGAGGGTAGATAATAAAGACTCCATCTCATGCAATGGCCACGCATTTGGACCATCACTTAAGGCCTTGTCAGGATCCGGGTGGGTTTCCATGAACAAGCCTGAAATACCTGCCGCGACGGCTGCGCGTGCTAACACGGGTATAAACTCCCGTTGCCCACCTGATGACCCCCCTTGTCCTCCGGGCAGTTGCACGGAATGTGTTCCATCATAGATGACCGGGCACATTGATTCTCGCATGACGGCGAGTGAGCGCATATCAGACACTAAGTTGTTATAACCAAACATCGCTCCGCGTTCGCAGCTCATTATTTGATCATTTCCCGTAGCGAGTGCCTTAGCAAGCACGTTTTTCATGTCCCATGGCGATAAGAACTGGCCTTTTTTAATATTGACGGGCTTTCCAAGCTTAGCGACATTTTGAATGAAATTAGTTTGCCGACAGAGGAATGCCGGTGTTTGTAAGACATCAACAACGGATGCGACTTCGTTTAATGGCGTATCTTCATGTACATCGGTTAATACCGGAACGTGTATCTGATCTTTAACCTGTTGCAAAATCGTTAAACCTTGCTCAATGCCCGGGCCACGAAAACTCGCATGAGATGACCGATTCGCTTTATCAAAAGAAGATTTATAAATAAATGGAATGCCGAGTTTAGCGGTAATTTCCTTTAATTTCCCCGCAGTATCAATAGCCAATTGCTCACTTTCTATGACACAAGGCCCGGCGAATAAAGCCAGGGGATGGGTTAGGCCAATTTCAAAATCACAGAGTTTCATTGACTAGCTACCGTTTATCCCTGTGTTTACATCCGGCCTGAATAAAACCGGTAAACAGCGGATGCCCATCCCTCGGTGTGGAAGTGAATTCAGGATGAAACTGACACGCTAAAAACCAAGGGTGGTCTTTTATTTCTATCATCTCAACTAATTTGTCATCGAGCGATAAACCGGAAATAACGAGACCCGATTTTTCCAATTGGTCTTTATATTGATTATTAAATTCGTAGCGATGTCTATGCCTTTCTTCAATAATGTCTGATGCATAAGTACTAAACGCTAGCGTATCGGGTTTAAGGCGACATTCCTGCTTACCTAAACGCATGGTACCACCAAGATCAGAATCTTTTGAACGCTGTTCGATAATACCTTGTCCGGTAGTCCATTCTGAGATTAAACCAATCACAGGATGAGGACTGTTTGGGTCGAATTCACTACTATGTGCTTGCTTAAGCCCAGCGACATTCCGCGCATATTCTACCACGGCCATTTGCATTCCTAGGCAAATCCCCAGATAGGGAATTTTGTTTTCGCGCGCATATCGAATTGTTTTTATTTTGCCACCTACCCCACGCTCACCAAAACCGCCAGGGACTAAAATCGCATCAACTTCTTCAAGTGGAGCAGTGCCATCAAGTTCAATGCTTTCAGAATCTATATATTTGATGTTGACTTTGGTTTGGGTTTGAATTCCCGCGTGAATTAACGCTTCAGATAAGGACTTATAGGCCTCGGTGAGACCAATGTATTTACCGACCATGGCCAAGGTTAATTCCCCTTTGGGACTGGCCATGACTTCCACCACATGCTGCCATTCATGTAAGTCAGCAGGTTTTGCGGTAATTCGCAGCTTGTCTAATATAATCTGGTCTAAGCCTTGTTCGTGAAGCACCTGTGGAATTTTATAAATATTGTCAACGTCATAGGATGCAAATACCGCTTTCTCATTAACATTGGTAAACAGCGCGATTTTTTTACGTTCACTTTTCGAAATTTGTCGCGCAGCTCGGCAAATCAAAATATCAGGCTGGATACCTATGCTGCGTAATTCTTTCACAGAATGCTGGGTTGGCTTGGTTTTTAATTCACCCGCTGTTGCCACATAGGGTAACAGCGTCAGGTGCATATACAACACTCTATCACGCCCAAGTTCCATACCAAATTGGCGTATCGTCTCTAAAAATGGCAGTGATTCGATATCACCTACGGTACCGCCAATTTCGACCAGGGCAATTTCTGCACCCTCAGAACCTGAGATGATACAGCGTTTAATTTCATCGGTAATATGTGGAATAACTTGCACGGTCGCGCCAAGATAATCACCGCGTCGTTCTTTGCTGATGACGTTTTCGTAAATTTTACCCGCGGTAAAGTTATTGCGTTGTAACATGGTGGTGCGGATAAATCGTTCATAATGACCGAGATCCATATCGGTTTCCGCACCGTCTGCGGTAACGTAAACCTCACCGTGCTGAAACGGACTCATTGTGCCTGGGTCCACGTTAATATAAGGATCCAGTTTAAGCATCGTAACGTTAATACCACGGGCCTCCAATATAGCGCCCAATGAAGCAGATGCAATGCCTTTGCCTAATGAAGAGACAACGCCACCAGTTACAAAAACATATTTTGTCATTAAATTCTTCTTGGAGGGGTTAGAGGATAATTTCAGACATTAAAACCACAATACCGCTGTATCTCGAATGTGTGAAAATGCACGAAAATATTCCCAGTCGGGATGGGTGTAAAATGTACCAAATTAAGGCCTTTTAGACAATCGAAATTGTTGATTAATTGCTTAAAACTTTAAACTGCAGGCCTTTTTCTTGGTTTTTCTTGGGCAATACGAAAGGTTCACAATACCACTTCCCAACCACGGCAACGAGTAGCTCGTCTACAAAGACCAATGGAATTCGTTCACGCTCCCACGGCGGGATATCTGCTTCATTAAACAGCTTTTTCAGTCGATGTCTGCGTTTTCTGCCCATAGGAGTGCATACTTCTCCACCCCGCCTATAGCGCACGATGAGTTTTTTACCAAGTAACTTGGTAAGATTAAGCCCTTCGCCTGTGGTATGAGACAGTGTTAGTGTGGAATGATCGGGTAATAACAAGGTATGCTCTGATGGCTCAAAAGACAGCTCCCAATCAGTGTCGATTTTTTTATGGGTTTTTATTAAATACAGTTTCATGCGGTGACGGCGAATTTGGTGACGATGCAAGGTAAGCAACGGCACTGAGTCAATTCTAGCATATAGCATATTCAGTATTTGCGCAGTCTGAGCGTAGCTTGGAATATTGGCGCCGTGCAGCGATATCCAATATCGAATGACATTTCGACATCTGGATTCTTTTAGCTGCTTGAGCGCAGTGACATGCAATGTATTTGTAGTACTGCCTTTAACAAATTCGAAGTCGATCACCGCAAGATCGCTCAGTAATTCATCGGCATCTGCCGCCAGCTGTGCTGTTCTCAAAGAAGTATTGTGAACTGCTGGCCAGCGTTCTTTTAAAATCGGCACTATCTTGTGACGCAAAAAATTGCGCTCAAAGTCGGTTACACTATTTGAAGGGTCATCGATCCATTTAAGTCTATTGATATTGGCATACTGTTCCAATGTGCTGCGTTCATACACGAGCAGTGGCCGCAAATGATGACCCTGCGCAAATAACTGTATTACCGGCATGCTTGCCAGACCTCGAGGACCGCTACCTCTTAATAGTTGCAGCAATAAGGTCTCTGTTTGATCATTAGCATGGTGAGCCGTCAGCAACACCGAGGTTTTTTGCTGACAATACTTCCGCAAATATGCATAACGCGCCTTGCGCGCACCCTCTTCAGGGCTATCCCCCCTTGTTGCCACTGCATTGAGAGATACTGAACGAAAAGATACCTTTAAATGGCTACAAACTCGCTCACAATGTTTTCCCCATGTTTTGGAATCATCTTGTAAACCATGATCAATATAGATTGCTTTAAGAGAAGAGTGCGGTAAATCATGGCGTATTGAACACATTAAATGCAGCAAAACCGTAGAATCTAAACCACCACTAAATGCGATTATAAATTCACAAGGCAGATGAGCTAATGGGGTAGTTGCTAGCAGATAGCTAAGTCGATCACGAAAATTTTTGGATGTTAGAGATTGCTGATGTTTCATTTTTATCCGTGTTAGAGGTGCTTTTTTAGGCTTAACAATGATAAAAAATACAACGTAAACAGGCTCTAATAAATCCGTTTAGACTTCTTTATAATTACCATAGGACATAAGCCGTTGATAACGAGTATTCAGCAGGGATTCCACAGATAAGGCATTGAGTTCAATCATATTTCGAGAAATAGCCTGCTTGATTCTCAGGGCCATTTCATCGATATCCCTATAGGCAGAACCTAAAGGTTCTTCGATGATTTCATCAATTAAACCCAAGTCTTTTAAACGCTCCGAAGTTATTCCCATCGCTTCAGCCGCATCAGGAGCCTTTTCCGCGCTCTTCCACAAAATAGATGCGCAACCTTCGGGCGAAATAACAGAATAAGTACTGTGTTGTAACATCATCACACGGTCACCAATACCAACCGCCAACGCACCACCTGAGCCACCTTCGCCGATGACAATACAAACAATGGGCGTTTTCAACTTTGCCATCACGAAAAGATTACGCGCAATCGCTTCGCTTTGTCCGCGTTCTTCAGCACCCACTCCGGGATAAGCGCCGGGAGTATCAATTAAGGTGACAAGAGGCATTGAAAAACGTTCTGCCATCTCCATTAGCCGTTTAGCTTTGCGATAACCTTCCGGTCGCGGCATGCCGAAGTTGCGGCGTATTTTTTCTTTAGTTTCGCGGGCTTTTTGCTGTCCAATGACCATCATAGGGACACCGTCCAAACGCCCTATGCCACCAACAATGGCCGCATCATCGCCGTAACTACGGTCACCGTGCAACTCTTCAAACCCGGTGAACATTTTATGGATGTAGTCTAGCGTATAGGGACGCTGTGGATGGCGTGCAAGCTGGGATATCTGCCAAGGTGTCAGTGCTTTGAAAATTTGCTCGGTTAAGCTTCGACTTTTTACTTCTAGTCTTGCTATTTCATCCGAAATATTAATTTCGGAATCATTACCAACATACCGCAACTCTTCTATTTTGGCTTCTAACTCTGCAATCGGTTGTTCAAATTCTAGAAAATTAAGATTCATTCGGACTCATACCCGTCTAATATATCGCGTCATTATACTGAGAATACCTTATTGGGTATAGCAACTTACCCGGTTTTCTGAGTTTAACTTAGATTCTGTAATTGAATGCTGCAGACTTGCACGCCAGTTGTTAATATTCCAACGCGACTTGATTAGGTCCAGTAATGGTTTTCAAATGATGTAATAATTCTTCAGACGGTGAAATCTTCCATTCCTCGCCAAGCGAATAAGGGGCTTGAATACCCGGACGCCGGTATCTAATAATAACCGGACAACTTCCATCTTTGTATGGAGCAAGCGCTTCTGCTAATGTTTGGATAAAATTATGCATAAATATTTCTTTATCAAGCTTGATCATTAATCGCTTGGCATAAAAAGATCGCGCCTGAGTTAAGGTCATTATATCCTTGACGGTCACCTTCATGTTACCCGAGTATGCATCTAAAGTTGTTTCTCCGCATACGATCATAAGCGTGTCTTTGATTAATAGTTCCTTGTACTTTTCATAGGCATCAGAAAACAACGTGAGTTCCAATCGTCCACTGCGATCTTCGAGTGAAAGAAAGGCGATGGTATCTCCGCGTTTTGTCTTCATGGTACGCAAACCAATTACCAGCCCTGCAATCACTACGTTTTTTTTCTTATTACTGGTTAGCAGAATATCTTTGAGACCAATGGAAACAAAATTATTCAGCTCTTTTTCAAATCTTTCCAGCGGATGCCCTGATAGATAAAGACCTAAGGATGTTTTTTCAGCCTCGAGACGTTTCCCTTCCTCCCATTCTTCTTTAATAATCATTTCTGTACTGTCACCGTTGTCCGCTAGCGGAACGGATAAACCAAACAGATCATTTTGCCCCATAGCACGGTTGCGACGGTGCTGTTCTGCCATTTGAATCGCTTTGCTCAACGAGGTCATGATACTCGCTCTATTAGGGCCTAGCTTATCCATTGCCCCTGAGCGCACCAGCGTCTCCAATGTGCGCCGATTGATTTTTTTTAAATCAACTCGTTTGCAAAAATCAAATAAATCTTTATAGATACCGTTGCTATTGCGTTCCTCGGTAATTGATTGGATGGCTGCTTCACCCACTCCTTTTATTGCACCTAAGCCATAACGTATACTTTTGTTATCCGGCGCTTTGAAATAAAACTGACTACAATTTACGTCTGGCTCGCGTATATTAATAGCCATGTCACGAATTTCTTCGATAAAATTCACGACTTTTTCGGTGTTATCCATATCGGACGAGGTGACTGCCGCCATGAAAAATGCTGGGTAATGGGCTTTTAACCAGGCCGTTTGATACGAGATTAATGCATAGGCAGCAGAATGTGATTTATTGAAGCCGTAACCTGCAAATTTTTCCATTAAATCAAATATATAGCTTGCTTTGGCTTCTTCTATACCGCGATTTGTTGCGCCACTAACAAATATCGTCCTTTGTTTGGCCATCTCCTCTGGCTTCTTTTTACCCATAGCACGACGCAGCATATCGGCACCACCCAGTGTATAGCCGGCCAGCACTTGCGCGATCTGCATCACTTGTTCTTGATATAAAATAACGCCATAGGTCGGTTTTAATATAGGCTCTAAATCGGGATGTGGGTACTCGACTTTTGCGCGGCCATGTTTGCGATTGATAAAATCATCGACCATTCCGGATTGCAGAGGGCCTGGTCGAAACAGCGCGACTAACGCGATGATGTCTTCAAAACTATCCGGTTGAAGTCGCTTTATCAAATCTTTCATACCACGCGATTCAAGTTGAAAAACCGCTGTCGTCTGATGTGCCTTTAACAGTCGGAATGTTTTTTCATCTGCGAGATTAATTTTGGTAATATCGACTAACGGCTCATTATTTTTTTCAAGTTGTTCATTTATCGCCTTTACCGCCCAATCTACAATCGTAAGTGTTCTCAGCCCAAGAAAATCAAATTTAACCAAACCAACGGTTTCAACATCATCTTTATCAAACTGGGTAACTAGCCCACTACCACCCTCTTCGCAAAATAACGGAGAAAAGTCGGTTAATGCAGAAGGAGCGATGACAACGCCTCCCGCATGTTTGCCGGCATTACGTGTAATTCCTTCGAGTTTCCTCGCAAGATTTATAAGCGTTTGTACTTCTTCTTCTTGCTCATAGCGCTCACGTAATTCGACTTCTTGTGCTAGCGCTTTGTCTAGCGTAATGCCAATTTCGAACGGGATTAATTTTGCGATTTTATCGACGAAGGTATAAGGGTTTCCGAGCACACGCCCGACATCACGCACCACGGCTTTTGCGGCCATTGTTCCATAGGTAATAATTTGTGAGACCTTTTCGCGACCATAGCGATTCGCAACATACTCAATCACTTTATCGCGTTTATCCATGCAAAAATCGACATCAAAATCCGGCATAGATAGGCGCTCAGGATTTAGAAAGCGCTCAAAAAGTAATTCATATTCAAGAGGGTCTAAATCGGTAATGGTCAATGCGTAGGCAACAACGGAACCAGCCCCCGATCCTCTACCCGGCCCTACTGGAATATCGTTATCTTTTGCCCATTGAATGAAATCGGCAACAATTAAAAAATACCCAGGAAAACCCATCTCAATAATCACGCCGAGTTCGCGTTCCAAGCGCTCATCGTAGGGTTTTCTAATTTGCGCAAAATCCGCACTATCTCGATCATAAAGACTGTTCAGTCTTTTTTCCAAGCCATCTTTAGACAGCTGCCTAAAATAGCCCTCTATAGTATTTCCTTTGGGAATCGGAAAATCGGGGAGAAAAAACTTGTCTAAAGTCAATTCAACATTACAGCGTTTGGCTATTTCTAAAGTATTTTGTACGGCTTCGGGAATATCGGAAAATAATGCAATCATTTCCTCTGCGGAACGAAGATATTGCTGATCGGAGTATTGCCGTTGTCGTCTAACATCTCCTAATACGCGCCCTTCATGGATGCATACTCGAGCTTCATGTGCTTCATAGTCTTCAGGTAAAAGAAAACGAACATCATTTGTAGCTACAACGGGCAAGTTATGTTGCTGCGCTACAAGGATAGCTTGATGCAGATAATCTTCTTCACCTGACCTTCCTGTACGTTGTAATTCTAAATAAAAACGATCTGGAAAATGGCTTTTCCAGAACTCAACTAAGGCATCAACTTTTTCAACTTGCCCGTTGCTAATGGCTTGCCCAATGTCGCCGTATTTACCGCCGGACAGCGCAATTAAACCTTCCGTTTTTTCCAATAGCCAAGATTTATGAATATGGGGTACGCCACGTAATTGACCTTCAGTATATGACTGAGAAACTAACTCGGTAAGATGGGCATATCCCTTATTATTTTGGCATAACAAAACGATATGAAAGGGTTTTAATGGCTCTTCATCATTATGTACCCAAGCATCAACGCCAATAATCGGCTTAATGCCAGCGGCCAACGATGCACGATAAAACTTAATCAGACAGAACAAATTACCTTGGTCAGTAATCGCAACTGCCGGCATCTTGTATTCTGTGACGGTTCTTATCAAAGGCTTTACACGTACAATGCCATCAACAATGGAATATTCCGAGTGGATATGTAAATGCACAAAACCTGTTGTCATCAGTTAGAGTTCCCAGGGCCTATTAACACTTATTTGAAAACAGCGGCAGAGATGATATTTAAGAAAATAAGCCAGCAAACCTTGCGTATTTACCGAACAATCCCTCTTTGGGTGTTCATTAAAAATGCCTGGAAAGTTTTAATCGCGGGGATTTCTTCAGCTAATTCTGAGAGCTGCTTGATGGCTTCTTGCAAGGTGTAATTCGAACGATAAACTATTTTATAGGCCTTTCTTAACTTCTTGATCGCATCATCCGAAAAACCCTTCCTTTTCATACCTTCGAAATTCATTCCGTGGGCACTTGCCGTGTTGCCATTTGCCATCACAAAAGGCGGTAAGTCTTTGGTCAGAATAGTACCTAGGCCGGTAAAACTATGCACCCCTATTTTTACAAATTGATGAACAGCAGTAAAAGCACCTAAAATAACATGATCACCCACTTCAACATGGCCAGCAAGTTGGGCATTATTTGCCATGACAATGTTATTACCGACAAGGCAATCATGCGCAATATGCGCATAGGCCATCACCCAGTTATCGTCACCAACGGTGGTAATACCGCGGTCTTGAATCGTTCCTCGGTTGAATGTGCAATATTCGCGGATTGTATTTCTATTACCTATAACAAGCTTAGTAGATTCTCCCGCATATTTTTTGTCTTGTGGGTCATCGCCTAAAGAAGAAAATTGAAATATTTTATTCTCTTTACCAATGGTTGTTGACCCGTTGATAACAACATGCGGCCCAACCCAGGTATTATCACCAATTTCTACGTTCGCCCCAATAACCGAAAAAGGGCCAATGCACACGTTATTTCCGATGCTTGCAGATGCATGAATGACTGCCTTATCGTCGATCACTCAGCGTCTCTCACCGCACACATTAACTCAGCAGTAGCCACCACTTTTCCGGCCACTGTTGCGCGCGCACTAAATTTCCACACGCCACGAACTGCTTTAACAAATTCCACCGACAATTCGAGTTGATCTCCTGGGATGACAGGTTGCTTAAACCGTGCTTTATCCACGGCAACTAAATAAAATAAAGAGCCTGGGGGTGCTCCATCTTGGGTCGCAAAAGCCATTAATCCCGTTGTTTGTGCCATTGCTTCAACAATGAGCACGCCCGGAAAAATAGCTTTTTGAGGGAAATGTCCCTGAAAAAAGGGTTCGTTGTAAGTCACATTTTTAACAGCTGTAATTGATTTACCTGGTTCAAATGCTATAACTTTGTCAACAAGTAAAAAAGGGTATCGGTGAGGAAGATATTCCAGAATTTGTTGAATATCAAAGTTCTCTAGAGCCATTTATAATTTCCTATTTTCCATTACGTGACGTCGCTAAATTTTTTCCAATTGTTTTAATCTGAGATCGAGTTTTTCTAAATTTCTCATTCGCACAACATTTTTTCGCCAACGTATATTGGGTTCTACAGGGATGCCGGAGGAATAAACGCCAGCTTTGGACAATGATTTAGTCACCATTCCCATGCCTGTTATATGTACATCGTCTGCAAGCTTTATATGTCCTGCAAGCCCAGAGGATCCTCCTAGGGTACAGCGTTTACCAATCTCTGTACTGCCCGATATCCCAGCATTAGCCGCGATCGCTGAATCTTCTCCGATAATTACATTATGTCCAATATGGATATTGTTATCCAATTTAACACCATTTCCAATCATCGTATTTTCTAAGGCACCGCGATCAATTGAAACATTGGCACCGATTTCAACATTATCACCAACAATAACTGTACCAAGCTGAGGAATTTTGATCCATTTATTGTGCTCTTTTGCAAAGCCAAACCCATCTGCCCCAATCACTGCTCCAGCGTGAATAAGAACATTTTGGCCAATCACACATTCATGCATAATCGTAACATTTGCCGTTAAACAAGTACTTTCTCCAATGGTAACATTCTTGCCAATCACACACCCGGGGCCAATGAAACTAAAGTCACCGATACGTGCCCCCTCTTCGACAACGGCAAGTGGTCCCACCCATGCATTTTCTGCAATGAATGCACTCTCACTAACGACTGCGGAGCTATCACAACCTTTTTGTGAAAAGCTTTGTTTAGTGAGTAAGGTCGCCGCTTTTGCATATGCCACGTAGGGAGCATCAACAATAATGGCACTAACCGGACATTTCACAGCATGTTCTTTGCTCAACAAAACGACGGATGCTTGGGTTGTTTCCAGTAAGCGGACATATTTTTTCTTATAGATAAAGCTGAGGTCACCCGGCTTAGCATTCTCCAGACTATTGACACCTGATATTATCAACTCTGGATCGCCTTGAATCTCTCCATCAATGAATTTTGCTATTTGGCTTAATGTGTATTTATTCATAATAAGCTATTACTCATCAATAGTGGTCAACCCTTAGAGTGACCTCTAGGAAATGCTCAGAGGCCTTATTTATGTTTTTTTAAGGCATCAATAATATCTTGGGTAACATCCAATTTCTCACTGGTATAGACAACACCCTCAGCGAGCAAAAGATCAAAATTATTACTTTTGGCATGTTCCTGGATAACGGTTATTAATTCACGCTGCAACTTCTCGAGTAATTCGTTGCGTTTAAATCCAAAATCTTCTCTAAATTCATCTTGCTTGCGTTGCAAATCGCGCTTGCTAGAAATTACTTTTCTTTCCAAACGTGTTCTTTCCGACTCGCTCATTATCGCGCCATTACGGGTTAATTTTTCTTCTTGATCGTGTATCGATTTTTGTAAATCTAACATCTTTTGTTCACGAGGTTTAAATTCCTTCTCTAAAGCTGCTCGTGCAATATCCGCTTGTGGCGCCTTTTCCATAACAAAAGCGATATTTACCACACCCACTTTTAATTCTGCCGCTTGTAGCTGCATAAACAAAGCAGCTATTAAATAAAATAAACTCACTGAGATAAGTCGCACGATAGGACTCCTATATAATTGATAACTAAAACGGTGTTCCAATAGAGAACTGAAAGGTTGTCGTTCTATCTTCAGGCTGGGTAATTAAAGGCCATGCCCAGCTAAATCTAAGTGCACCGACGGGTGTGATCCAAATAAACGAAACACCATAGGTTGCGCGAATTTCATAAGGGTTAAATTTTTCATTAACGCCATATACCTGACCGTAATCAATGAACGTACTAAATCGGGTAGAATTGCTTTCTTCCGCAAAGGGTAGCGGGAAAACAAACTCTCCAGTCCCGGTAATACGTTTATTGCCGCCTAATGAAAATAACTCCGTGTTTTCTTTTGGACCCAGCGATCGTTCTTGAAAGCCACGTACACTTTGTCCACCACCTGCAAAAAAATACTCGTAAAACGGCAGTTGGTTATTCTTGCCATAACCACGGCCATATGATAACAAGGTCTTTAGATGCAATGTGATATCTTTATACATTCCTACAAATAATTGATGTTTATAGTTAATTTTAGTATAGGTGGTATCCCCAGTGGGTAAAGCGACATCTGTCGACAACACAATATTTGTTCCTTTATCTGCAAACAAGGCTCGATTTCTAGTATCGTAAGACCAACTGCCTGTAGCAGTTAATGAGTTTAAAGTTTCTCCGTTACTGGCAAAGTCCAAGTAAGAAGCTGGCGGACTAGCTCCATATTTGATCCTTGTATTCTCATAAGTCAAGCCTAAGCGCATGAAGCGATATTCGCTAAGTGGAAAACCAAATGTAGTACCAACACCATACACATCGGTAGAATATCGGGCAATATTGACGCGTGCTGACACATTTGTCGAGCGCAAAAATACATTGATACTGCGACTTATGCCGTCCAAAGTATAATAAGGATCAGACAGTGAAAAACTGTATATACGATTAATTTGGCTGTTATTTACTTCAAGGCTTACGCGCTTCCCAGTCCCCAGAAAATTATTTTGATTAATAGCCCCCGAAATGATGATTCCAGACTGAGCACCAAACCCCACCGATGCCTGGATATTTCCTGAAGATCGCTCAGTCACCGTAAAAATAACATCGACGAGATCCGGGTACCCAGGAACAGAAGGGGTTTCTATATTTACCTGCTCAAAAAAACCGGTTCTTTGTAATCTAACTTTGGAGCGATTTAATTTGGTAGTCGATATCCATCCGCCTTCAAGTTGCCGCATTTCTCTGCGCAATACTTCATCATGAGTCTTGTGATTGCCTACAAATTCAACCCTTCTCACATAGACCCGTTTGCCAGGATCAACAAAAAATGTTAACGCCACCTTGTTTGTTTCTTCATCAATTTCTGGATTTGCATTAACATTGGCAAATGCATAACCTTCGACGCCTAAACGTTCGCTTATTTTATTACTACTATCAATAATCGATTTTCGCGAGAAAACTTCTCCAGGTTGGATAATAATTAATTGTCGCAATATATCCTGTGCAACAATAAATTCTCCAACCATCTTGATTTCATCGACATAAAACTTGTTACCTTCGGTAATGTTGACCGTTACAAATACGTCTGTTTTATCAGGTGTAATCGTTACTTGGGTCGATTCAATGTTAAAATTAATATACCCTCTGTCAAGATAAAAAGATCGCAACCCTTCTATATCTGCATATAGTTTTTCTTTTTCATATTTACTATTGCCGGAAAACCCTGAAAACGGTCCATGTGCACCCGCATTAAATGTATTTAACAATAATTCCTCGGAATAAGAATGGTTGCCAATAATATTAATATCGCGAATGCGTGCAACAACCCCCTCATCGATATCAATATCAATAGCGACTCGATTCCTCTCTTGGGGGAGTAATTTAGAATTAATTTCTACCCCATACTTTCCTAAAGAAAAGTATTGGCGTTGTAATTCCTGCTCTACTTTTTCAAGCAATGAGCGATTAAACACTCTGCCTTCTGACAAGCCCACTTTTTTCAGCGCTTCAGTAAGATCCTCTGTGCTGATTTCATCATTACCTTCAATGGTGATTTTTGCGATAGAGGGGCGTTCTAAGAACTGTAATAACAGGGTATTGTTTTCTTGTTCCAGCTTAATATCATCAAAAAAACCTGTTTTAAAAAGTTCTCGAATCGCCTCAGAAGTTTTTTCTTGAGTAATAACATCCCCTACTTTAAGAGGAAGATAATTAAAAACTGTCGATTTGGAAATTCGCTGTAGCCCTTTAAGCTGGATTTCCTTGATAATAAATTGCTCGAATGCGGACACATTTTGCAAGGATATTAATCCTAACAATAGAACAAGAAAAACCACAGTTCTCATGAAAGCGCGCTAGCCTATTAATCGATTGATGTCATTAAACACAGCTAAAAACATTAAGCCACCTAGCATAATAATACCAATTTTTTGTCCAAGAATTTGTGTATTCTCTGACACTGGACTTCCTTTTATGAATTCAACCAAATAATAAAACAAATGGCCACCGTCCAAAATAGGAATCGGCAAAAGATTCAGCACACCTAAACTAACACTGACAATAGCCAGAAAGGACAAAAATGCTACAAATCCAATGTCTGCGGTTTGCCCTGCATATTGGGCGATAGTAATGGGGCCACTAATGTTTTCTAACGAAGCTTCTCCTACTAACATTTTCCATAACATGCGCAATGTCAACACCGACATATCCCAGGTCTTATAAATCGCGGCGGGCAGCGCTGCAAAGAAGCCGAATTCTTGAACCGCTCGAAACTCTTCAAAAAACCCTTCAGGAATTTGCGGTGACGCCCCAACCCTGCCTATTTCTCCGGATTGGATTTCTACGCGTGCGGGTATCACTTGTAAGGAGAGGACGGCAGAATCGCGTTCGACGATTACTTCGATAGTTTGCTCAGGCTTTTTTCTGACATACTCAGCCCACTCAATCCAGTCACCGACCACGACATTATCAACCTGCAAAACTTTATCGCCGGATCGAAAACCCGCTTGATCAGCTGCCCCATCAGGCTGTAAAGAATCAATAACGGCAGGTAGTTTTGGCCTCAGTGGAGAAAAACCTAAATACTGTAGAAATCCTTCGTTGATAGAATCAGCCGGCGTAGCAGTCAGATTTAAACGCAGATCTGCTTGCAAACCATTCGCACGCTTGACTTTGATATCGACGGATTTATTCGCGAGAACATTTTCTATTAAAACAAGGCGAAACGATTCCAGTGTTGGCACAGGATCACCTTCAATCGATAAAATCTCATCGCCTTTTTGAAACCCTGCGATTGAGAATGGGGAGCCTTGCGCAACATCACCGACTAATGGCTTGATTCCCGGCACACCTATGTTAAACATCAAAAAATAAGCAAATACAGCAAATATAAAGTTAAATGCTGGCCCCGCAGCGACTACCGCCACCCGCGAGAGTAATGGTTTACGATTAAATGCTCGGTGTTTTTCATGCTCAGCAACCTCTTCTTCACGCTCATCAAGCATCTTCACATACCCACCGAGTGGTATCATGGCGAGTATGTACTCAGTTTTATCAGGGCCGCGCACTGAACGCCAGATAGGTTTACCAAAACCTATCGAAAATTTTAATACCTTAACCCCTAATTTGCGGGCAACCCAATAATGGCCAAACTCATGTATCGCGATTAACAGCGATAATGCAACGACGAAGAACATGAATGAATAAAAGAATGTTCCCATTATTGATAAAATCCTAATCTTTTAACATGCTCCATCGCCATTTGCCTCGCTTGTTCGTCACTGCTGATAATGTTTTCCAAGGTGTCTGCGTTATCCACGGTTAATTCTTCTAATGTTGCTTCAATCACCTTTGGAATATTTGTAAAAGAAATAGTTTCATCCAAAAAGGCTTCGACTGCTATTTCGTTTGCTGCATTGAGTATCGCGGTACTTGTTCCGCCTGTTTTTAAACAATCAAATGCAAGTTGCAAGCAGGGAAAACGCGCATAGTCCGGCGTTTGAAAATCCAGCTGCGAAATTTCAGCAAGATTTAACCGGGGAACGCCCGATTCTATTCTATCTGGCCAAGCTAACGCATGTGCAATAGGCGTTCTCATATCAGGATTACCGAGCTGCGCAAGTACAGAGCCATCAACATATTCTACCAGTGAATGGATAATGCTCTGCGGATGCACAACGACATCGATATCTTCTGCAGCAGCATCAAATAACCATCGGGCCTCAATGACTTCGAGTCCTTTGTTCATCATTGTCGCAGAATCGACAGATATTTTTTTCCCCATGTCCCAATTAGGATGGGCACATGCTTGAACCGGAGTCACTTTATGTAATGCTTCTATCGCATAATTGCGAAAAGGGCCACCTGATGCCGTTAAGCATATTTTTCGAATACCCAACTCAGCATTTGAACCCGCTTTAAGATATGGCATGCATTGAAATAGCGCATTATGCTCACTGTCGATCGGTAATAACACCGCATTGTTTTCCTTGACGGTATCCATAAAAATTTGACCGGATAATACGAGTGCTTCTTTGTTGGCTAGCAACACCCTTTTTCCCGCAGCTGCGGCAGACAAGGCGGGCATTAGACCGATAGCCCCAACAATTGCCGCCATGACGTAATCGACTTGTGCTAATGCTGAGACTTTTTCTATGTTTTTACGACCGCTTAACACCGCAATGTCATTGGCCAATCCCGAAGTAACCAGCTTAGTTTGCAGTTTTTGTGCTGAATCTGCATCGGCCATCACTGCAAATTGCGGCAAATGCTGCTTACATTGAGCAAACAATTTATCAACTTGGGTATTCGCGGTTAACGCTATCACTTTATATTTGTCTGTATGCCGACTCAGTACATCTAACGTACTCACGCCAATTGACCCGGTAGCGCCCAAGACGGTTATTCCTATCAACTAAACTTCTCCACTAAGACAAAACCTAACGCAAAAATAGGTGCTGCGGCGGTGAGACTATCAATGCGATCTAAGACGCCGCCATGACCGGGTAGCAAGCTACCACTGTCTTTCTTTTCAGCAATTCGTTTATATAAACTTTCGGTTAAATCACCAATAACAGAAAATACAACGACCACAACTGAGAGTAATATAAAAATAATGTACTGCATTAAATTAAAATCAAACCATCCACTCGCAAAAAATGCGAATAAAGTGCTTGCACCCATTGCTCCATAAACTCCCTCACGTGATTTACCCGGACTAACCTCTGGAGCTAACTTCGTTTTACCCCATTTACGCCCGCTAAAATAAGCACCTGTATCGGCCACCCAAACCAGTATCATGACGTATAAGACCAATAAAGCACCGATATCCTCCGTCGCATGGAGTTCCACGAATGCCAACCAAGCAGGAACCAGAATAAAATAACCGGAGACCGCATAGTCGACTTTTTTACCGGTATCAATTCCAGTTTCGCCGCGATAAGTTTTGATTTTTTTTATCGCAAAAAACCACCATATACAGGCGAATAATAACACGATGTTGGCAGTAAACACCTGATAGATCAGCAATGAAAGGAGGAGTAAGATGACTAATCCGGCAAAAAAAGTGATCTGGTCTTTTTTAGCGTGTAAGCCAACTAATTGAGTCCATTCCCAGGCACCAATAAATATTACGAGTGCTAAAAATAGTGCAAAAAATGGGGTGGAAAGACCAAAGATGCCCCATATTACCAAAGGGATAAGAATAGATGCAGTAATCAAACGGTGCTTAAGCACCGGACACCTGTTGCTCTACTTGTTCCCCAGTGCGCCCGAAACGCCGCTGGCGACTACAGAAAAATGCTATCGCTTTATCGAGTTCGACGTCATTAAAGTCTGGCCACAATGTATCTGTGAAATACAATTCTGTGTAAGCGAGTTGCCATAATAAAAAATTACTGATTCTTTTTTCACCTCCTGTTCGAATAAACAGGTCAGGCTCGGGTAAATCTGACATCGATATTTGTTGCTCAAGAATTGACTCATTCAAATCTTCAGGTTTTAATTCACCAGATTGTACTTTCTGCAGCAATGATTTGACAGCATTCAAAATATCCCAGCGTCCACCGTAGTTAGCGGCTATATTTAACACAATACCATTATTGTTTTCAGTTAGCTGTTCCGCGTCTTTTATGGATTTTTGGATTTTTGGAGAAAATGCTTCTATTCCACCAATAACCTTTAAGCGTACATTGTTGCGAGTGAGTTTTTTTAGTTCATTGCGTAATGCGGTTAAAAAAAGCTCCATGAGAAGAGAGACTTCTTTCTCTGGCCTGCGCCAATTTTCACTACTAAATGCAAACAACGTCAGTGCCTCAACCCCGCGCTCACTGCATGCAGTCACTATTTTTTGCACAACTTCTAAACCTGCTTTATGTCCTGCAAAACGGGGTAAAGCCCTGCGTTTTGCCCAGCGACCGTTACCGTCCATAATCATTACAACGTGTCTAGGCACTTTTTGGCGCTCATCATCGTGTTTATTGGAAGACAGGCTCTTCCATAGATTCGTCATATTTATAGTTTAAACCCACTTATTATGTTTTTCGTATTTAGCGATAGAAATTTTAATTTGCGTTAATTTTTCACTCTAAATCCAATCACTATTTGATCATTATTCTCAATAACTACGGAGAAGAGATGCCAAAATACATGGTTGCTTTTTTTCGTTATGTGTTGCAGACGTTAAATTTCCAATAACTCTTTTTCTTTTTCTTTTAATACATATTCAATATTTTCAACATGCTTATCTGTGATTTTTTGAATCTGTTCTTGAAACTTTCTTTCTTCGTCTTCCGAAATTTCTTTTTCTTTAAGCAGTTCTTTTACATCCCCAATCGCGTCGCGACGAATGTTCCTGATTGCAATTCGACCATTTTCCCCTTCAGCCTTAACCACCTTAATTAATTCTTTGCGGCGTTCCTCGGTTAATGGCGGTAAAGGTATTCGAATAACATCGCTAGAAGTGGCGGGGTTTAACCCTAAGTCTGAAGTAAGGATGGCTTTTTCTATGGCAGAAATTAAATTCTTTTCCCAAGGCGATACACTGAGAGTACGCGCGTCTGGGGCAGATATATTGGCCACCTGAGCAAGCTGAGTCGGGGTTCCATAATAATCGATCATTATTGAATCCAACAACGAAACATGAGCCCTACCCGTTCTTATTCTTTTGAGATCATTTCTCAATGAATCAACGCTTTTCTGCATCCTTGTCGAGGCGCTTTTTTTAACATCTTCGATCATAATAATGTCTCCTACTGTACGAGTGTTCCTTCATCCTCTCCCATTACAACGCGCATCATACTCCCCGATTTATTCATATTAAAAACACGAATTGGCATATTTTGATCGCGGCACAGTGCAATAGCTGCGGTATCCATTACGTTCAGTTTTTTAGAAATTACTTCGTCGTATGTAAGATTCGAATACATTGTCGCTGTAGGATTTGTGGCGGGATCATCTGAGTACACTCCGTCTACTTTAGTAGCCTTCATGACAATATCTGCACCTGTCTCAATACCTCTGAGGCTTGCCGCTGAATCCGTTGTAAAGAACGGATTACCGGTACCCGCGGCAAAAATCACGATGCGCCCTCTTTCCAGATGTCTAATCGCTCGGCGTCGTATATAGTCTTCACAAATTTGGTTGATTTTTAACGCCGACATGACACGTACCGATGAGCCACGTTTTTCGAGTGCATCTTGCATCGCTAGCGCGTTAATCACCGTACCCAGCATCCCCATCTGGTCACCGGTTACGCGATCCATGCCGGCTTGAGCTAACCCAGCCCCCCGAAAAATATTTCCGCCGCCAATCACGAGACCCACTTGAACGCCTATTTTTGTGAGATCCTGAACCTCATTGGCGATACGATTTGCCACCTGTGGGTCTATGCCATAATCGCCATCACCCATTAGCGCTTCGCCGCTAAGTTTAAGCAAAATTTTCTTGTAAAACGGTTCGGAGGAATCTTTCGCCACGGATTAAGTCCCTCTAACTTGTGCCATAACTTCATCAGCGAAGTTTTCTTCCTTTTTCTCTATTCCTTCACCCACTTCAAATCGAATAAAGGCGTTCACTTTGGCATTCGATTTTTCAAGCAACTGCCCAACCGTAATATCAGGGTCTTTCACAAATGCTTGGCCCGTTAAAGTAATTTCTGCTAGGTATTTTTTAACGCGACCCTCGACCATCTTCTCAACAATATTATCGGGTTTGCCGCTTTCTTTTGCTTGCGCTGAAAAAATATCGCGCTCTTTTGCTAATATATCTGCAGGGACATCAGATGCTGACACACAAATTGGTTTGCTCGCCGCAATATGCATTGCAATGTCTTTTGACAAATCTTCACTGCCCCCCTCCATAGAAACCAACACGCCAATGCGTGCGCCATGAAGATAGCTACCAATATGGTCTGCAGCAGCAAGATTATTAAATCGTCTAACAGCGATGTTTTCACCAATTTTTACGACCATAGCGCGGCGTACTTCATCGATAGTTGACTTACTTTCATTATTTATCGGTGCATGGCTTAGCGCTTCAATATTTGAAGGTTTGTCGGTCAATACCCGTTTAGCAACATTAGCAGCAAACGTAGTAAATTCATCGCCATTGCCAACAAAATCGGTTTCGCAATTGACTTCAACGATGGCAGCATTTTTATTATCTAAATCGATCTGAACTGAAATACAGCCCTCGGCTGCAATGCGGCTCGCTTTTTTGTCTGCTTTTGCAGCACCACTTTTGCGCATTAATTCTATAGCGTCTTCGATATTTCCATTGGTATCAACAAGTGCTTTTTTACACTCCATCATTCCCGCGCCAGTTCTATCTCTGAGCTCTTTAACCTGGGAAGCAGTAATCGCCATTTTTTCCTCACTAAAATCGTATATAAATTTTGTCTTGAAAAAAGGGGGCATTGCCCCCTAAATATATAAGTCACAAAAAACTATCTGTACTGAAATCAGAGTTGTGATGAGACTATTTAGTTGTTACTTCAGCGGCTTTATCATCCGTATTCTTTTTCGAAGCTTGCTTGACTGCCGATTTTTTTGCAGCAACAACATTCTCATCTACCTCTACAAACTCATCCACAACGTCCCCTGTAGAAGATGCAGAGCGAGCTTCGATAATAGAGTCCGCAACCGCTTGAGCGTATAATCGTATCGCTCTAATAGCATCGTCATTTCCAGGGATAACATAATCTATGTCATCTGGCGAACTATTGGTATCAACCACTCCAACAACCGGAATACCTAGCTTTTTAGCTTCAGAAACTGCAATTTTTTCATGTCCAACATCGATGACAAAAAGCGCGGCCGGCATACCATTCATATCTTTTATACCGCCAAGACTTTGCTCGAGTTTCGTCCATTCCCGTGTCAGCATGAGTACTTCTTTTTTATTGAGGCGATCAAAGCGCCCATCTTCCTTCATGGCTTCGAGGTCTTTCAAGCGTTTTATCGATTGTTTGACTGTTTTAAAATTAGTGAGCATTCCACCAAGCCAGCGCGAGCTGACAAATGGCATCCCGGCACGCTCGGCTTCTTTTTTAATGACTTCACTGGCCGATCTTTTAGTTCCAACAAAAAGAATTTTGCCTTTTTTTGCAGCAATGCTGCCTAAAAAATTGGTTGCATCATTGAATAATGGAAGGGTTTTTTCGAGATTGATAATGTGGATTTTGTTTCTGTCACCGAAGATGAAGGATGACATTCGTGGATTCCAAAATCGTGTTTGATGACCGAAATGAACGCCTGCTTCAAGCATCTGGCGCATAGTTACTGAAGACATAAATACCTCTATATTGTAAGGGTTGAGCCTCCACATACCCTATTTACACTAAACCAGCAAAACTTAACGTCTTGCGGCACCCTTAGTATATATCATCAGATATGTGTGTGGATTCAAGTTGAAATTAAGGCGTGATTTATACCATAAAACCCTGGCAAACAACAAATAAAATGCGCGTGCTTCTGGTATTTTTTAGGGGGTCGCTCTATGATGACGCTTACTTTAACCTAGGTAGTCTATCGGACATTAAGAAGAACCAAGCATCCAAAACATGGACATAAGTGCGAAAAAACCATTTTCCGCATATTTTTCAAGTGTTTTCGTTGACGTAGCATAACGACACCCGCGTCAAATGAACGAAAAATTGCCTCATAATGGCTTTCCCTCACGCCGACCCTAGTACATCAGGCTGCTAATCATAAGCCGTTAAACACAAAAAACCATTGGAATTTGTAGAAAAATCATGACAGTAACAATTAAAAACAACGAAGAAATCGAAAAAATGCGGATCGCTGGGCGTCTTGCCGGTGATGTACTAACCATGATTAAACCCTATGTCAAAACCGGGGTTAGCACCGATACTCTGGATCAGATATGCCACGAGTTTATCGTGGAGCAGCAAAAGGCCATCCCTGCCCCGTTGAATTATCGCGGATTCCCCAAGTCTATTTGCACGTCTGTTAACCATCAAGTGTGCCACGGCATTCCCAGCAGCAAAGTACTAAAATCTGGCGATATAATAAACATTGATATTACGGTTATTAAAGATGGTTTTCATGGCGATACCAGCAAGATGTTCTATATCGGTCAGTCTAGCATCCAGGGAAAACGCGCGGTAGAAACCGCATACAATGCACTTTGGAAGGGTATAGAATGTGTCAAACCGGGTACGCAACTGGGGGATATCGGCGCCATAATCCAACAGTATGTAGAATCTAATAATTGCTCTGTCGTTCGGGAATACTGTGGGCATGGAATCGGTAGAGATTTTCATGAGGAACCACAAGTACTGCACTACGGCAAACCAGGTACGGGATTAATCCTTGAGACAGGGATGATATTCACTATCGAGCCGATGGTAAATATCGGTAAACGTCATGTTAAGCTACTAAAAGATGGCTGGACCGTCGTTACCAAAGATCATTCAATCTCTGCGCAATGGGAGCACACTGTCCTCGTAACGCCAGACGGCTATGAAGTATTAACACTACGTGAAGAAGAACGTTAACAACGACACCTAACACTCCCAGTACATCGTCGAGGCTAAAATTAGGTGCTTATCTCTACCGTATTAAACGATGAAATATCACTATGAATCAAAAAATTACATTATATGACGCACTGAGCTTTAATACGTCCTTACAAAATACAGCAACGCCCTCTATTACGCTATTTCGCTCTACTATTTTAAGTGCATCTGCAAAACTAGCGGAAGCCTTTACGCAAGGAGTAGAAGCGTCTGTCTTGGTGCGACTAAGATCAAACTTCATTGACACATTGTTACACCAAGCCTGGGATAAATATATTGCTACTCCATCCTCACCCATGTCTTTAATCGCCGTCGGCGGCTATGGCAGAGGTGAATTGCATCCCTATTCAGATATCGATATTTTGATTTTATCAAAAAACAAACTCTCGAGCGAAGAAGAAGAAACATTAAGTCAATATATTACCTTCTTATGGGATATAGGATTAGATATAGGTCAAAGTGTACGCACATTAGACGAGTGTAAAAAAAGTGCGCTGGGTGATATTACGGTAATCACTAATTTAATTGAATCCAGACTCATTACCGGCAGCCGTGAATTGTTTCGTACAATGATAAAACTAACATCGAAGGATAACATTTGGACAAGTAAACGTTTTTTTTTAAAAAAACTGGAAGAACAACAAAAAAGGCATGCACGTTTTCATGATACTGCCTACAACCTCGAACCGAATATCAAAGAAAACCCTGGGGGACTTAGAGATATCCAAATGATTCGCTGGGTAACGCGACGACACTTTGGAGATCACGGATTACAGGAATTGGTACAAAGAGAATTTCTGACTACCCACGAGTATAAAACACTTAAAGAAGGCGAAAGATTTCTGTGGAAAATTCGCTTCGCCTTACATGTTTTAACTAAGAGAAAAGAAGACCGATTGTTATTTGATTTTCAACAAACACTTGCAAAACAACTCAATTTTAACGACGAAAAGCCAGCAAAAAACATCCTAAAAAATGCACTAAATCGTGCTGCTGATGGCCATAGATTAGGCGTTGAGCTTTTTATGAAACGCTATTTCAGAACCGTCATGGAACTGGGGCGTCTAAACGAAATGCTGTTACAACATTTTCAAGAAGCCATCTTGTATACCGATGACCATCAAAAACCCATTAATATTAATCGCCGCTTTCAAGTGCGCAAAGGCTATCTAGAGGTTACTACTGATCGCGTATTTAAAACCTATCCTTTTGCACTATTGGAAGCTTTTTTGTTACTGCAGTCAAACCCGCACATAAAAGGAGTAAGAGCCTCTACTATAAGACTTATACGCGATCACCGGTATTTAATAGATGATAAATTTCGTGAAGATATTCGTTGCCGCACTATTTTTATTGAAATACTAAAACAAGAAAGAGGTGTCACCCAAGCACTAAGGCGCATGAATAGCTATGGCATATTGGCCGCCTACATACCCGCTTTTGCCAAAATTGTGGGGCAAATGCAATACGATTTATTTCATGTTTATACGGTTGATCAACACACCTTGTTTGTCATTAGAAATCTAAGACGTTTTAGCGTTGAAAAGTTCGCGGAAGAATTTCCTCTATGCAGTAAAATCACTAACACGATTCCCAAAACCGAGCTGCTATATCTTGCGGGCTTATTCCACGATATTGCCAAAGGCAGAGGGGGCGATCATTCAATACTCGGCGCAAAAGATGCTCAAATATTCCTGCAAAAACATGATCTCAGTAAAGATGATATTGAGTTGGTTTCTTGGTTAGTAGAAAAACATTTATTCATGTCCTCCGTCGCTCAGCAAAAGGATATCGATGACCCTGAAGTTATTAACCAATTTGCATTCGATGTCGGAAATCGAATTAAACTAGATTATCTTTACTTATTAACGGTTGCAGATATGCGTGCAACAAACCCCAAACTTTGGACTAGCTGGAAGGCTTCATTGCTCATTAAACTTTACAAGCAAACCAAAAAGGCCTTTATTAGAGGCCTAGAAAATCCTTTTAATGAAAAAGAACTCATACACGAATCTAAAATAGCCGCTAGAAAAATTCTAGTACAACGAGGAAATACACTATCCGATATTGAAAAGTTATGGACCAAGATGGATGGCACATATTTCATTCGATATAACGCGAATGAAATCGCACGCCACACAGAAGCATTGCTAAATTTTGATTATTCAAAGAATGAAAGTCTCATTTTGCTGTATCACAATATTGAACGTGGTGGTACCGATATATTTTTGCACACATCGATCCAAGGCCATAGTTTTTCTGGAATGACATCTACGCTTGATAGACTAGGTTTAATCATCTTTGAGGCGATAATTACACCCTCGCTCAACAATTATACGTTAGACACTTACAGCGTATTAGAGTTCGATGGGAAACCAGTCACCGAACCCGAGCGACTGCAAAAAATTGAAAGCGTATTACGTGAGCAAATACGTTCAAAAAAAGCGCCTGTCTTAATCAAAAAATGTGGCGCTGAAAGAAAAATCGAACACTTTTCTCGCCTAACCCAGGTTAATATGGTTAGCGATGAAAATAATGACCGAACTATTTTAGAAGTTATATCGACTGATCGCCAAGGCCTACTTTCGAGAATCGCGTATGCGATGAGACTCTGTGAGCTAAACCTTCAAGCAGCAAAAATTTCAACCTACGGAGCACAAGCTGAGGATTTCTTTTTCGTTACGGGAAAAGATGGAAAGGCGATAGTTGATCCAGAAAAACGCGCGCAAATACGCGCAACGATATGCGAGTATGTGGATTCTTCGCGAATATAACACAATGTTATGAGCACGTATGCAATAGGAGACATTCAGGGCTGTTTTGAATCTTTGCAAAAATTACTCGAACATATTAATTTCAATAAAAACACTGACCAACTCTGGTTTGCGGGGGATTTAGTAAACCGTGGGCCACAATCGCTTGAAGTATTACGTTTCATTAAATCGTTAGATGATAGCGCCAAAATTGTTCTGGGAAACCATGATCTGCATTTTTTGGCCGTCGCGATGGGATGCCAGACAAGCAAGAAATACGACACCTTTGCTGACGTAATAAATGCACCTGATAAAGTTGACTTGATAAACTGGTTGCTTACAAAATCATTATTACATTATGACAAAAATGTTGATTGTATAATGGTTCATGCCGGCATTTATCCAGGTTGGAACTTGTTAAATGCGCAACAATATGCACTAGAGGCAGTGAAACAGCTCAAAGCAAGACCCGTAGAATTTTTCAATAATATGTATGGAAATACACCTAATACCTGGTCTGAAAACTTATCTGGCTGGGATCGAATTCGCTTCATAACCAACACCTTTACCCGAATGCGTTATTGCGAAAAAAAAGAACGACCCGCATTAGAGTTCAGCGACAAAGGCACACCCAGTGATAAAAATAGTCTGTTTATTCCTTGGCTATACCACGCTCGGTTTAATATTAAAAAAACCCATATTGTATTTGGACATTGGTCCACATTTGGATTCAGTAAATCCGCAAATATCACTGCCTTAGATACCGGTTGCTTATGGGGAGGAAGACTCACTGCGCTGGAAATCGAAACCAAGAAAATATACTCGGTTTCTTGTTAAAGTTATATACCCGTGGCGTTATAGATAAACACCTACAAATATTCCAACAAAAATAATGCCGTGGTACTTTATTTGCATTCTGATAGTTGACGACAACTCTAAGAGCAAAATATGCGGCTAAATGTAATTACTGAAAAACAGATATCCGGCTCTGCTGGAATTGATCGCTTTATCGGTGAACTCAGAAAAAGCGACAACAGTGAAAACCCTGATTTCCAGGCGGGGTTAGCGATGCGTGTTGCAAGCGCATTGCAGACTACTTTAGATATTGAAGAATTAGTTTTTTTATTTTCACAGCAAATAAAACCAGCGGTGTTACACGACTGCGTTACATTTGAAAACACTCCGCTAACAATTAGTCTCTCTTCAGGTGATGTAGAGAGATATAAATGTTCTTATAAACTACTTTTGGATGGGAAAGTTTTAGGTCAAGTTGCTATCCATCGAAAATGGGAGTTTTCAAAAGAAGATCAAAAAATATTTGAATATACATTATGCAGCCTCGCCTACCCATTGCGCAATGCCCTGTTGTACCAAGAAGCGCTACAGGCTGCCCATAAAGATGCGTTAACCGGCGTTAACAATCGCAGTACATTTGATGAAACTCTGCTACGAGAAATTAATTTGGCCAGACGTTATAATCAACCTTTATCCATGATTGTATTAGATATTGATAATTTTAAATCTATTAACGATACCCTGGGACATTCTTCAGGTGATAGTGTCATTCGAACTATTGCAGAACTAACCAGTATGTGTATTAGAAATACAGATATCCTATTTCGCTACGGCGGCGAAGAATTTGCCATCATGTTAAGCAACACGGACCAATTAGGGGTATGTCAATTAGCGGATAGAATTCGCGAAACCATCGAAAACACCCCTATTATCTGTGAACAAAGCAATGCTCAAGTGACCGTTAGTTTAGGTACCGCCACACTAAAAAATGATGATAACGAGAATGATATTTTTTTAAGAGCGGACAAAGCGCTCTATGAAGCAAAAAATAATGGCAAAAACAAAGTTGTGTCTTCTGAGTCGCTGCCAATGAGTGTTGCTTCATAAAATAAGTTAGTCTCATAAGCACTTCACTGCTATGATAATACGCTAGGATCAGAAATTTCATAATCTGCTGCAATCCTCGAATACATCTCTGCTACCGGGGGGCTAGGGGGATTGTTGCCCGTATTTAAGACAAACGAAGTATGCCACTTGTTAATTCTCTTTCCAGTAAGCAGCTCTATCATAAAATAAATCTAAAAAAGTTAGATTTCCTTACAACGGATCAAATTGATCTCGGCCCTATAGCTGCTCGGGATGACATAATTGCTCAATCCCGAGCTAAAAAATCATTGCAATACGGCCTGGCTATTAAGCAATTTGGTTACAATCTGTTGGTAATGGGGCCAATTGGTATTGGCAGACACACCATGGTATTTCAATCTTTAAATAAGCAGAATATCAACGTAAGTGATTTACTTGATATTTGTTATACACACAATTTTAACGAGCCACTGAAACCTATACCTATTACATTACCTGCCGGAAAAGCCCAAGAACTCCAAGAAGATTTAGGCGCATTTATTGAAACACTATTTTCTCTCCTACCGTGGTTCAATAGTAATAAGAAATTTCAGCAAGAAATTGAACAGATAAAAAACTCACAAAATGAAAAACTCAATACGATAGGATTGCCTGATTCTTCGTGTAACAATGATCAACTTGCATCCCAGATCAGCAATGAATATAGAAGAACGCATAATTTATATCAACAAGCGCTGCACCATATCATGGGTAGCACATTTATAAGTTTGAAAAAAAAGTACCATGATTTTTCGAAAGTTGAGAAACACCTGGACGCTGTTTGGACTGACTTAAACGCTAATTTTAGTAAAATAGAACTCGCAAAGCTCACGCCCTACTACAATATAAATATTGTTGTTAATAATAAAAATCAGAAAACACGGCCTATATACTACGAAAAATGTCCCAGCTATCGTCATTTATTTGGTGTATTTAACACTTCTCATGAAAACTTAACAGATAATTTTTCAGGTATTCTGCCCGGAAGCTTGCACCAAGCTAACGGTGGATATCTGATTATCGATGCCAGCCAATTATTAACAAATAAAGCTTCATGGAATTTTTTAAAATCAGCATTAGCCTCTGCTGAAATTGCTTTAGATTATAGTGAAGTGCAATCTAATATTAATAACCCAATAAACCTCTTTCCATACGCACTTCCATTGGATATCAAGCTAATTTTGATTGGTGATTCGAGTTCTTATGAAAATCTCATCGAGCTAGACGCAGAGTTCAACAAATACTTTAAGGTCATTGTAGACTTTGATGAGCAAATAGCGCTTAACGATAGTACTTTAAAGCAATTATCTTCATTTGTTGCGCGGTTTATTAAAGCAAGAAATTTATCCGTTTTTACCAACACAGCTATCGCGAGGCTCGCTGAATATACACTCAGATTAAATGACCACTCAGAAGAAATGCTACTCAACAAAGAAGGGATTAGTAATCTATTATGCGAAGCGTCCTATTGGGCCAAATTGGATAGCAAAAATTGTGTCTCCGCCGCTGAAATAGATATTGCGATTCAAGAGTTGGATCAGCGGACTGATCGATTAAAACAATTAACCTATAATGAAATATTATCTAACGACATACTCATTGATACCGCAGGGAGAAAGATTGGTCAAATAAATGGGTTGTCTATTGTATCTACAGAGGAGTGTAGCTTTGGTCAACCTTCGCGTATTACTGCTACGGCTCGTCTGGGTGACGGCAAGCTCGTGGATGTTGAAAATGAATCTGACTTGGGCGGTGATGTTCATACAAAAGGCGTATTGATTCTTTCGCATTTTCTTGCATCACGATATGCTAGAGATAAGATTTTTTCTGTTTCTGCCAGCGTTAGCTTTGAGCAATCATATGGTGGTGTTGATGGAGACAGTGCATCGGCGGGTGAGCTTTGTGCACTACTATCCGCAATTAGTGAAATACCTGTTGACCAAGGTATCGCAATAACGGGATCCGTTAATCAGTTAGGAGAGATTCAAGTCATTGGGAACATCAATGAGAAGATTGAAAGCTTTTTTGACATATGTCTAGCACGCCACTTAACCGGAACTCAAGGTGTTATTATTCCCGCTGAAAATGTCAAAAATCTAATGTTAAAACCATCACTGATTGCCGCTGTTAAAGCAAACAAATTCCATATCTTTGCCATTCGGCATATTGATGAAGCAATGAGCCTTTTAACCGGTTTAAACTCTGGGCAAAGACAAGACGATGGTCGATTTGCGCAAAACACTTTCAATTATCTCGTAGAGCAAAAGCTAGAAAAAATGGCACAAATCACCCATGAAGAAGATGCGAGTGATGAGCATGAATAAGTTCAGCATCGTTTGACATGTATAGAGGACGATTTGCTCCCTCCCCCACCGGGCCACTGCATCTTGGATCGCTACTCACGGCAGTAGGAAGTTATTTGCAAGCAAAATCTAATAAGGGTATCTGGTTACTCAGAATTGAAGACATTGACCCACCAAGAGAAGCCCGAGGTGCCGCTGATCTTATCCTAAGAGACCTGGATAATTTCGGTTTTGAATGGGATGGACTGACTCAATATCAAAGTGCACAACTTTATATTTATCAAGATATTGTATCTGATTTGATAAAAAACAATCAAGCATATTATTGCACTTGTAGCCGGAAAAAAATTGCAGAAACCGGATTAAGAAATAAACACGGACTTATTTATCCAGGATTTTGCAGAAATAAAAAATGGCATCAAGGTGCTGTTCGAATACGCACTCGCGATGAAAATATCGTTTTCAACGACGGTTTGCAGAAAACAATTTCTCAGAATATTGAAACAGAGGTTGGAGATTATGTCATAAAAAGAGCAGACGATTTATTTGCATATCATATCGCCGTCGTTGTGGATGACGAATACCAACAAATTACAGAAATCGTTAGAGGCAGTGATTTACATGAGATCACTCCGCGACATATATATTTACAAAAAATCTTAAATTATGCGACACCTCGATACATTCATTTACCGATTGTTACCCATTCAACCGGAGAAAAACTAAGTAAACAAACAGGTGCTAAGCCGCTCAATAAAAAAAGCTCAGTACCCCAGCTATGTCAAGTACTCACGATGCTCGGTCAACAACCTGAAGACTCACTGCAATACGAATCGTTGAGCAACTTTTGGGAATGGGCAATAAAAAACTGGAACCTTCAGAAGATCCCTGCAACCACATCTTCTCGTTGAGAAGCAGCACGTTCATATCAATTGACGACACACCCTAGGTCTGTTGATATTATACAACGTAATCCCTTATCGAGGAGAGCATAGAATGTACAAATATTCACGCAGAGCCTTATTCCTTATTCCTTGCCTATGGGCTAATTGGGTACTTAGCTCAACGAATGTAGTACATCACCAGCTAACAGTGACCCTAAAACCGAGCAGTGGATATATTCATGTAATAGATACCATCACGCTCCCCGAGAATAGCGATTATGACAGTTTTATATTAAACGATAGGCTAAGTTTAAAAAACACATCCACGCATAAAATATCTCCCAATATTCTATCCGTAAAAAATATCCCTGCAAGTTCAGATCAAGCGTTTGGTGCAAAACAGTATTTTTTCAATAAAACACCAAAAAAACTCACCGTAGAATATTCTGGAAAAATAGTAAGTAGCCTGGTGCATGAAGACGCAGAGTTTTCGCTAAATATGCGTGACAGTGCGGGCATTATCTCCCAAGAGGGAGTCTATCTAACGCGAGCCAGTATTTGGTACCCTGTTTTTAGTGATGAATTAATTAGCTTTAATCTAGATGTGCAATTACCAAAAAATTGGCATTCCGTCAGCCAAGGGGTCAGAACAAGCTCAAAGAGCCGCATGCAAAACTGGCACGAAACCCAGCCACAAGATGAATTATATCTGCTTGCTGCAAAATACCAGGTATATTCTGAACAACAAGAGGGTATTGAAGCACTCGTGTTTTTGAAGCAAAAAGATGATCCGTTGGCTACAACATACATCGATTCTACATTCTATTATATTGCGATGTATAACAATCTCTTAGGCCCCTATCCCTATGGTAAATTCGCAATGGTAGAAAACTTCTGGGAAACCGGCTTTGGAATGCCATCGTTTACGTTGTTGGGACCACGCGTATTGCGTTTCCCATTTATATTATATACGTCTTACCCGCATGAAATTTTACACAATTGGTGGGCAAATGGGGTTTTCGTCGATTATAAACAAGGCAATTGGGCAGAAGGACTTACTTCCTATCTCGCGGATCATTTGTTAAAAGAGCAACGTCATCTGGGACATCAATATCGTCGTGATGTGCTCCAAAAATATAATGACTATGTCACCGACGCAACGGATATACCTCTAAATAAATTTTATGCCCGCCACAATTCCGCGCTGGAGGCAATCGGTTATGGTAAAACCTTAATGATGTTTCATATGTTGAGAATCAAGCTAGGTGACCCGACTTTTATTCAAAGTTTAAAAAACTTATATCGTGAACAGCTTTTTAAACTTACCTCTTATGACGACATACGACAAACCTTCGAAAAAACATCGTCTTTAGATCTCAGTACCTTTTTCAAACAATGGATATCTAGAACAGGTGCTCCTGCCCTATCGATTAAAGACTATGCAGTGAACCCTATTACGCATAAATCGAATACTAAATACGAATTAACATTAACACTCAAACAACAACAAAATGAACATCCTTATGAGCTTGATATACCCATTGCCCTATCCCTTGAAACCGCAACAATGGCCCAGCAGACAATACTCAAGATGACTCAGCGTGAGCAAACATTCAAAATTGCTTTAGCGCATAAACCATTAAACTTTAGAATCGACCCGCAATTCGACATTTTTAGACAAGTCGATAGCAGCGAAATCCCTCCTGCTTTATCGCAAGGTTTCGGCGCTGAACAAGTAAGCATCATCTTACCCAAAAAAAGCTCAGCGACATTATTGACTCACTATCAAAGTCTTGCTGAAAAATGGAGCCAAACTCAGCCAGGCCAATGGCAAGTACTCGTCGATTCAGAAATCAAAGATTTGCCAACAGAAGGGGCAGTGTGGATTGTAGGCTGGAAGAATAAATATACTGCGCACTTTAAATCTCTAATAGGCAAAAATGTATCATGGAACCAAAAAAATATAATCATAAACGGAAAAACCTATGCAACAGCTAAACACTCATTTATCCTCAGCACCAGGGATAAGCAGAAACCTCAGCAAACATTACTCTGGCTGGCAACGACTAACGTTCATGCAATCCCTGGCTTAATTCGGAAACTTCCGCACTACCGAAAATACAGTTATTTAGCCTTTTTAGGTAGTGCACCAACAAATGTCGCAAAGGGACAATGGGATACCCTTACATCGCCGCTGATTCGAGTACTCGACCCTCAAGCGAGCTTCGCAACGCTCGCATCTCGAAATGCGTTGATCCATTAGGCCATAAAAGCATATTTTTTTTGCATTTATACTTCGAATTAAAGTAAGCTTCCATTTGTGAATATTTGTTCGCGGGTTTAGTATACTCTGAGCATAGGTTATTGCTTGACAATTAACCAGGTTCTGGTTTGCTCATCACCAGCGCTTGACTCAAATTAATCTGCCTCAAGTAGTTAATACCCCGGTTCAATCAATAACTGACCTGTTTCATTAATTATAATATTTTAGTTAAGCATAATATTTCAAAAGGATGGATGTAATATGACTTCTACAGTAACTAATATCTTTGAAACATCGCTATCCGATGTTTTAAATGAGTTTTTAAAAATCAATAATGTTCGCTCCGCTGCTATTGTTGGAAGAGATGGCTTCGTTATTGAAAGTAGCTCCAATATTGATGTGGATGCAGATGCCCTTGGCGCGATGGTCGCTACCACTATCGGAACAGACGAAAGTCTTGGTCGTGAATTTGAACTTGGCGATATTGCTCATTATCTATCTGAGTTTTCAGGTGGAAAAATTCTGATGTCGACGATACAAGAAGATATTCTATTAGTTTTTACAGATGCTGATGCAGTTGTTGGAAGTGTGCGTTATGAAATTAAAAAGCGTATTCCTAAAGTAGTGAGTGTGTTGCAATAGTTATTGCAAAATAAAAGAATTAAAAATAGTTCATTCGGCTTTGTGAATTAAGCTAAGCTCAGTATTTAATATCAAATTAGTACACGGACGCAACATGACTAAGACTCAAGAGTATCACAATATTATATCTCAACTTATCGATTTCCGTGAAGAAGACTGGGATATTTTAGCGCAAGAAGTCGCTACCATCCAACAATGGGCGCCTGATTTGGTCGATGCATTTTATGATACCCTCTATGGAATTGAAGAAACTAAATCGGTTTTTCACGAAGGAGAGAGACCGAAAGTAGAAGATACGTTGAAAAGCTGGATAATCAGTATCTTAAGTGGTCGGCAAGAGGATGCATTTTGGGAACACCAATGGTATGTGGCTTTATTGCATATTAAGCGTGGCACCAAGAACTTATACATGTTGGGTATAATAAATCGATTGCAACAAGTATTCTTAACAAAGAGTATGCATGCTTTCGAAAAAGAAAAAGCACTGGCCGTGTACAGTGCTTTTCTCCGAATCTCTGGAATGGTTTCAGGTTTAATCGCCCAGTGTTATGACGAGGTCACTGAAACAAGCACGCGTGAAAGCTTGGAAAGAGTCGGTATGAACAACGCACTCGTCAGCCGACTCAAAAGCTCACATATCGACAAAATGCTCAAAGAATCGAAAGCGCTATATTCCTAAATTCTCAGTATTAAAAGGAAATAGAATTTAGCGCGTATTTTTCTCAGAAAGCCTCTAAGTTTACTTATTTGAACCGGGATTTATCTCTTTTATAACAATAACCTAGACCATCTTACCGTTTGATTTTCATTTTGCGCTTGTTTTCGGTTAATTCTTGATTTTAAATGTGGCACAATACGCCGCCTTAGAATTAGTAGAAGCACTGACATGCCTAGCTTAGAGCACATCCACAAGAGTAATGTTTTTAGCCCAAACCTACCAGACTCGCAGAAACAACATGTTCATATGGGTTCTTTGTATGGGGCCGCCACTGGATTATTAATTAGTCATATTATTGAGCAATCGACTGGCCCTGTTGTCGTTGTTACCCCAAATATGGCGAGTACTTCTCGTTTAGAAACAGAATTAAATTTTTTTGCGAGTGAATCATTTGCTCATTCTATTCTCCCATTTCCAGACTGGGAAACCCTGCCCTACGACGTATTTTCTCCTCACCAAGACATCATCGCCCAAAGATTAGAAACGCTTTATCGTTTACCAAATATCGACAGAGGTTGCTTAATCATTACTGCTGCGATGCTGATGCAACGTCTGCCACCGCGTGAATTTCTCGCGCAAAATACCTTCTTGCTGACGGTTGGTGATACTCTAAATCTCGACAAAATGAGGGCTACATTTGAACACAGTGGTTATACCTGTGTGTCCCAAGTGATGGAACACGGCGAATTTGCAGTGCGTGGCTCAATAATAGATGTATTCCCAACGGGTAGCAATGACCCCATTAGAATAGACTTATTTGATAACGAAGTAGAAAGCATTCGTTTTTTTGACCCCGAAACACAGAGAACAATATCCCAAACCAATTCCATTAAATTATTACCTGCAAGAGAATTTCCGTTTACCAAAGAAGCTATCCAACAATTCCGCCAAGAATATCGCGAAACCTTTGCAGGCGATCCTCAGCGCAGTACGATTTACAAAGATGTGAGCAATAGTATCTTGCCAAATGGGATTGAATATTATTTTCCACTTTTTTTTAACACCACGGAAACATTATTTGATCACTTACCGAATAACACCTTATTTCTATCATTCGAAGGATTTGAAGATGCTGCTGAGACTTTCTATAGTGAAGTTTGTGAACGCTATGAGCAACGTCGACATGATATAGAGCGCGCTATTTTAGCCCCTACAAAACTATTTCTGTCTTCCACAGAAGTATCCGGCTTAATCCATAAATACAGCAAAATCACCTTGCAAAACTTTGCCTACGCAACGCCTCTCTCGGAGAAAAATAGTTACACTAATTTTGAGTCAAAAAAACCACCCAAGCTCTTATTCAATCCACGTCATGAAAATGCCGCATCGAGTCTTGCTGAGTTTGTTCAAAATTACGATGGCAGGATTTTATTTGCCGCAGAAAGTGAAGGCAGACGTGAAGCATTGTTGGAATTGCTAAAAGATAATCATATACAGCCTCGACTCGCTACTGATTGGCAATATTTTATAAACGGAAATGCAAAAATTGCGATTACCATTGCTCCGTTAGAAGATGGTTTATGGTTGACTAACCCAAATATCACCATCATCTCAGAACCGCAAATTTTTGGCGACAGGGTTTCCCAGCGTCGCAGGCGAAAAGCCCCCGGTCGTGACAGCAATACCATTATTCAAAACTTAACTGAGTTAACAGTAGGCGCAGCAGTTGTGCATCAAGATCATGGTGTTGGCCGTTACCTCGGTTTGCAAATACTCGAAGTAGGTGGTAGCAAAGCAGAATTTCTCACCTTAGAATACGCGGAAAGCAATAAACTTTATGTTCCTGTTGCGTCGCTGCATTTGATTCATCGGTATACCGGTTCTGATCCTGAAAAAGCCCCACTGCATCGACTAGGATCAGACCAGTGGGACAAAGCTAAACGCAAAGCAGCTGAAAAAGTTCGTGACGTTGCCGCTGAACTTCTGGAGATTTATGCCAGACGGGCAACTGCAAAAGGCATAAAGTTTGATATTAAGCACGAGGAATACAATGCCTTTGCCGCGGCTTTTCAGTTTGAAGAGACGCCTGATCAAGAATCGACAATCAATGCCGTACTAAGCGATATGGAACAAGACAAACCCATGGATCGTGTCGTTTGCGGAGACGTCGGTTTTGGCAAAACGGAAGTTGCGATGCGTGCAACATTTATTGCAGTTGACGATAATAAACAAGTCGCTATTTTGGTTCCGACGACCTTATTAGCCCAACAACACTATCGTAATTTTCAGGATCGATTTGCTAACTGGCCCTTTCGTGTTGCAGTGTTGTCGCGCTTTAATTCTAAAAAAGAACAAGATGAAATATTAGCAGGCATCGCGTCTGGGCATGTAGATATTATCATTGGAACGCATAAGTTGATTCAAGAAAATGTCATTTTTCGCAATATGGGCTTGGTTATTGTCGACGAAGAACAACGTTTTGGGGTGCGCCAAAAAGATAAAATAAAAGCGAAATACAGCGGTGTCGATATGCTGACACTGACCGCTACACCTATTCCAAGAACCCTGAATATGGCGTTATCAGGTTTAAGAGACTTATCTATTATTGCGACACCTCCGGCGCATAGACTGGCGGTAAAAACATTTGTTACACAATGGGATAATGCGACAATTAAAGAGGCTTTTTTACGCGAAATAAAACGCGGCGGACAAGTTTATTTTCTGCATAATGATGTTTCAAGCATAGAGAAAATGACCCGTGAACTCGCTGAGTTGCTACCTGAAGCAAAAATTGAATTCGCGCACGGGCAAATGCGCGAAAAAGAACTTGAACATGTCATGATGGATTTTTATCATCGTCGTTTTAACGTTCTCGTCGCCTCCACTATTATCGAAAGTGGTATCGATATACCAACCGCAAATACGATTATCATTAATCGAGCAGATAAACTAGGTTTAGCTCAGTTGCATCAATTAAGAGGCCGAGTTGGCCGTTCACATCATCGTGCATATGCTTATCTTTTAATACCTCCTAGGAAATCACTCACCCCCGATGCGCTTAAACGCCTAGAAGCAATAGAATCACTGGAAGATCTTGGTGCAGGTTTTATGCTTGCATCCCATGATTTAGAAATTCGCGGCGCAGGCGAGTTATTGGGTGATGGGCAAAGTGGGCAAATTCAAGAAATCGGATTCAATATGTATAACGATCTTCTCGCACGCGCGGTGCAAGCTTTAAAAGACGGCAAACAACCAGAACTGGACAGACCTTTAGATCACGGCGCTGAAATCGAATTTGCGATTCCCGCCTTGCTGCCAGAAGATTATATTGCAGATGTCCATATACGTTTAACAATCTATAAACGTATCGCAAGCTGTACCACACATGAGGAGTTGCGAGAACTGCAAGTCGAAATGATTGATCGCTTTGGCTTATTACCAGAACATGCAAAAAATTTAATTTTAATTACCGAAATAAAATTAAAAGCGAATCCATTAGGTATTATCAAAATAGATATGCACGCTAAAGGGGGTCGAATCATCTTTCAAGAAAACCCTAATATCGATCCCATGAAGATTATTCAACTCATCCAAACACGACCTAAACAATATCAGCTTGATGGTCAAAATAAACTAAAAATAATTCGAGAGTTTTCCGATATCGCGGAAAAACTTAGATGTATTGAAGGTTTATTAAAAACATTAGAAAACTGACGTCCATCATTGGCGTAGGCTCTTGTTGCGTTCGACAGCAAAAACTACTACTAAGCAAAGGTATTCACCAGTTGGCTTCGTTTAGGGTCATAACGCCAGATGTTACCATCTTGTAAATGCACTCCCCCAATCCAGCGATTAATTCCATTCACTTGTAACCAATCAAGATGATATCTCAGTACTTCCCTGCCAACATCGGTTATTCTTAAGTGGCAAATTTGAAACAGCTCTTGTAAATTTGATTTGCTGGTCGATGCACTCGCATTCTCTTGTTTGCTGTCTTCTTGCTTCCATATTTCCAATGCAGGTGCATCGCACCGAGATAACTCTTTTAACACCATCCAAAACATGGCGGGACTTAGAAAAGGTCTTTCTTCCATCGCTTGGACTTTCTCGAAAGCGGCTTGTACACCAATCTCAGGGTACCCATCAACAACATCCATCACTTGACGCTGAGTCCTCGAGAGTCCGTTCATGGTTGACGGATATTGTTGCTGTAGTCTCTTCATGGCATCATATAAGTATGGCATGGTACTCATGTCTTGGCGCTTAAAATGCAGTAAATACCTTGGATCTGGCTCGGCAAAACATCGCCACGCATCAAGCCCGATACTCAGTTGGTTCGCGGTTATTTCTGTTTCTCGGTGATACAGTGATTTAATATCCGCCACTGACAATTTGTCTAAGTTAAGTGAATTTTCGCGCTGGATAATCTTCGATACATTGATTAGGAAAACAGAAATATCGGGGTAATGAGACAAACAATCTAAAAGCTCAATTAACTGCAATTGATTGTACATATTACGATCAAACCATAGGCTCACTTTTTTGAACTCAGTGATTTGTTTTAACTTTAGATTGCGTTCCTGAAAGTGCGATAACAATGATTGTTTTTCACCCCAACCTTGTTGCGAAAAATACTTCACTCTATTTCGAGTACGCAGCTCAAGACTCTCTTTGGTGACAGGACCTACATAAAGCGGATCTTTCCATGCCAATTGCAATCCCCTCATCCCCGCTCGCTGAAGTAAATGGGCCGTTGGCTCGTCATTGGTAATATGGAACGCAGTTTTTTCAGACATTAATAACTCCAGGCTGATATGCATAAAGTAGGTGCTA
>CAZWUO010000004.1:0-54092 GCA_964636675.1 uncultured Ectothiorhodospiraceae bacterium | reverse complement strand
AAGAAAAGGCAGGAGGTAAACATCCGTGGCATCAGCCATAAAATCACCCACCCCTGCCGCGTGTGATAATACGATACTGCGCTGTAAGGTTTCTAGCTCATCGGGTTTTATTTTGGTATTCGCCAATAAACCAAAACCGGTGTTAATACCGTACACGGTTCGGCCTTCGTTGATCACGCGGGACACACATTCTGCGGCCTGTTTGATCGCCGCTTCACTTTTTGGGTCTAAGCTAATCGGTATGGCTTGCGCGTGTAAACGCCGGATGTCGTCATGACTCAGTTGTCCGGGTTTAATCTCAAAATGGGATTTCATTGCGCATCTTCTTGCGCTTGTTGCCATTTTTTTCCTTTTAGCATGGGTAAATCCAGAGCATTTTCTAATGCGCAATCTTGCGCGAGCTCATAACCCGCATCGGCGTGGCGCATCACACCGGATGCAGGATCATTCCACAGTACACGCTGGATACGCTTGGCAGCAGCCGCTGTCCCATCGCAAACAATCACCAAGCCAGCATGCTGACTAAACCCCATACCAACACCACCACCATGATGAAAACTAACCCAAGTCGCGCCGCTAGACGTGTTGAGTAAGGCATTTAGCAAAGGCCAATCAGAAACCGCATCCGATCCATCCAACATCGCTTCGGTTTCACGGTTGGGTGATGCAACCGAACCCGAATCCAAGTGGTCTCGTCCTATCACCACAGGTGCTTTAAGTTCACCCGAAGCCACCATCTCATTAAACGCTAGCCCAATACGTGCGCGATCTTTTAAACCCAACCAACAAATTCTTGCGGGCAAACCTTGAAACTGAATACGCTCTCGGGCCATGTCCAGCCAGCGATGTAATTGTGGATTATCGGGCACCAACTGCCTGACTTTTTCATCGGTTTTAAAGATGTCATTTGCATCACCCGACAACGCGACCCAACGAAACGGACCAATGCCTTCACAAAAAAGTGGGCGTATATAGGCCGGTATAAACCCCGGAAAA
Source organism: uncultured Ectothiorhodospiraceae bacterium (assembly GCA_964636675.1). Taxonomy (GTDB): domain Bacteria; phylum Pseudomonadota; class Gammaproteobacteria; order S012-40; family S012-40; genus JALUUH01. Next base: position 53,096 of record CAZWUO010000004.1, on the reverse strand, counting down.
TCAAATGCGTTTTTTACTCCTTCTTCAAGCGCCATTTGCCGAATATTGTTACCATAGTCCAGGGTCGCGGACCCAGCTTGTTGCAAGGCCAACATCGCAATCACTTGGAGAGCCATGGATTGTTTCGCAGCTTTGACGACGGCGGCTGAATCTTGAACCCGCATTTGCGCTGCTTTATGCAAGCTCCAACCTTTGGGTAAATAACCATTTAACGGATCATGCGCACTGGTTTGATCAGTAACCACGTCAGGAATCACATTGCGTGACACCAACTCGGGGAAAATATCGGCTGCATTTGCTAATAGTCCAACACTTACTGGTTCATTTTTTTCTGATGCATCACCCATTATTTGCAGCGCATCGTCAAGACTCGCTGCTTTTTTATCAAGATATCCTGTCTGCAAACGTAAATCGATTCGGCTTTCATCGACTTCAACCGCGAGCATGGAAAAGCCGGCCATGGTCGCTGCGAGCGGTTGTGCGCCACCCATTCCTCCAAGCCCAGCGGTTAGAATCCATTTGCCAGTTGCATCGCCGTTAAAATGTTTTTTCGCAACCGCTGAAAAGGTTTCGTAGGTACCTTGAACAATGCCTTGAGATCCAATGTATATCCATGACCCGGCGGTCATTTGGCCATACATCATGAGGCCCTTTTTATCGAGCTCGTTAAAATGTTCCCAAGTCGCCCAATGCGGGACCAGGTTGGAATTAGCGATCAGTACACGTGGCGCATTTTCATGCGTCTTGAATACACCCACGGGCTTACCACTTTGCACGAGTAATGTTTCGTCTGACTCGAGACGTTTTAAGGTTGCAATGAGTTTGTCATAACACTCCCAATTGCGCGCAGCGCGCCCCATGCCACCATAGACAATAAGTTGCTCAGGATGCTCGGCCACTTCGGCATCAAGGTTATTCATCAGCATGCGTAAAGCCGCCTCGGTTGACCAGCTTTTACAAGTTAAGCTCGTCCCAACCGGGGCCTTGCTATGACGCGATTTATCCAGTCGTTTTGGCATGCTTGTTCCTTGCACTAAGTGTGCAGGATACTAGTACGGCATGATATATTGAGATTGTGAGCAATAAACACACAACGAAGATAAGATTTATTTTAATGCGGCGTAACGAATATACCCGTGGCATTATAGATTTAGTTTTTTAGTGTACGTCATATTCCTTTCATGACGAGGCGAAATGACGCGTAATAGCCGGTCTATTGCAAGGAATTTCCCTAGGTGCCCTTTAGGGTGAACGAAGTCATTGAAGGAATAGGGCGTGAAATAAGGCCCAAATCTATAACGCCACGGGTATATAAGGAACGGGAAGTTATTTCTTGCCCGTTCCTCAATAATCATGTTCTACATTTTTTCAATATCTATTCTTGCCGCAGGGCCATTCCAGCGATGCATTTCATCTAATATAGAAGAAGATAAACCGTCATCTTTAGTGAGCACACCGGGATGTATTGCAACAAAATTTGCATCATCACGTGCAGCATTATAGCCTTTATCTGCAGCTGTTGAGCTATCTGCAGGGCCAGGAATAGTACCTAGTGATTCAGAATTTCCCTCGGTGCCCGCGTCATAGACCTTGGTGAAGTAAGTCGTCATTTTACCTTTTTCCAGATCACTTAACGATTTGGCATTGAGGGAAATAAATGCATCATTCGTATTTGCTAACATGGAAGCCAAAGACAATTTCAGATCGTCATCTGTAGAAACAGTCATTTCCATGCTCACTGATGCACCAGGTCCAAATGGGCCACCTTCGCTAATACTTGTATTAAGAACGTTAGTATTTGCTTGTGCTTCGGAGATGAAATCTGTTGTATCACCGCTCTCGGCTAATTTTTCCAGTCCATTACTCACGGACATGCCAAATTGCCAAGAACTGTAACCAGATTTGTGAATGATAGCGGCAACAGGCGTTAATGGTTGGCCACTGCTAATATTGGTAACAGTGACTTTGTATTTATAGGTCGTTGGTACATCGGTGCCAGTATCATTGTCTACATCATCGTCATGATAACAACCTTGTATGCCTACGATCATCCCTACTATTAACAAAGTAGGTAAGAAATGTTTACGAGTTTTCATTTTCTACCCTCTTATTTTACGGTGACAGTAACTTTCGCTAGCGGATTTTGCCAGCGGTGAATGCTGCTATCTAGATCGCTCTTACCACCTATCGCATCTTGATCACCCAAAACACCTCGATGTATATGAATCATCTTATTACTATCTTCTGCTGCAACTCCTGTGGCATTTTCTCCTGCATCACCACCTGGAGCACCCGGCATCATGCCAGCATCTGTATACGTGCAATCACCAGATGTCATTAAGACTTCATCGTTTGCTTCGGTACCCGCATCGTAGGCATTTAAAAGGTAGGTATAAGAACCCGGTTCTGTAGGGATTTTCTGCGCATCAAGCCCGATAAAAGCATCATTGGTTGGCAAAACCATGGAGACAACACTTAAATAGTTGCTTGCAGTTGTGATGGTAGTGGTGACGCTACTTCCAGGCGCTAAAAGACCTTCGGCAGGATTTGCTATCGTATCGTCATCTGCTGAACCAACTTCTGGAGTGGCAAGCAATGGATCTAAATGCCCACACTCGGCTAAATGCTCCATGGCCACAGATGCTGCTTTACCTACTTCGAACAGATGTTTGTCAGCAGCATGTGCAGTAAGAAGAAGTGGCGTAAAATGATTGCCATGAGTAAGATTTGTTACTTGAATGTCCCATTCAGCGGCAGTTGCGAGTGACACCCCACCTAATACTAAGCTGCCGACTAGGCTGCTGGCGAAAAGTTTTTTTTTAAACATAGTACCCATATCAAATTCCTCATTCATTTGTGTTTGTAATATAACCAGCCGCAAGAATAGAGTTAAAAACTCACGCACTCATCACTGAAATATCACATTTTTCTCACGCGGTAATTTGAAATGATTCTCTCGCATTTCTTAGATTTAAAAGCTAGCTTAGCTCGAGTAAATCATTCAGAATGAATTTGTGTAAACAACAGCAGAATTACAAGCTTTACTATATCGGATATCAGCTAAAATATTCAGAGTAGCACCCCTTGCTTTTATTGGAGTGACGATGCAAGCAGATTGGCTTATCGAGAATGTCAAACTCGCAACGATGCAAAACAATAACCCACCTTATGGAAAAATCGAAGCTGGCTTATTGGCTGTACGTGACAAGCATATTGCTTGGGTAGGGGAACATCATCACGCTCCTGATTTTGCTAACGCGACTGTTATAGATGGTAATGGGTGTTGGCTGACGCCAGGTTTAATTGATTGCCACACCCACTTGGTTTATGCCGGCAGCCGTGCAACAGAATTTGAGCAACGCTTGCAAGGGTTAAGCTATGCTGAAATCGCGCAGCAAGGCGGGGGAATTAATAACACGGTAATAGCGACACGAAATGCGGATAAAAAAACCTTATTACGAGACGCACTACGTCGATTGAAAAACTTATGTAATGAAGGCGTCACCACAGTTGAAGTTAAATCCGGCTACGGCTTGGACTTAAACACAGAACTACGCATACTTGAGATTGCAAAATCCTTGCAAAACTTTTTACCTGTTAATATACAAACCACTTATTTAGGCGCACACGCGATTCCTCCTGAATATAAAGATCGTGGAGATGACTATATTGATTTTATCTGTGAACAAGTTTTACCAGAAGTCGCAAATAATAAACTCGCCGATGCCGTCGATGTCTTTTGTGAAAATATTGGTTTTAGTTTGCAACAGTGTAAAACCATTTTTGAGCGTGCGACGGATTTAGGTTTACGGATTAAAGGCCATGTCGAGCAATTGAACGACATGGGCGGAGCCAGATTAATCGCAGAGTATAACGGCTTGTCCGCTGATCACCTCGAATACTTAAAGTTGGAAGATATTCACATACTCAGACAACACAAGGTTGTTGCTGTTTTATTACCTATTGCTTTTTATTATCTCAATGAGCAACAAAAACCGCCCATCAAAGCCATGCGTGACGCAAAACTCGCAATGGCCGTAGCAACCGACTGCAACCCGGGCAGTGCACCCGTCGCCTCACTCTTGCTCGCGATGAACCAAGCCTGTGTTTTGTTTGGGCTGACTCCCGAAGAGTCTCTACTCGGTGTCACCCGCCACGCGGCTCAAGCACTCGGCTTAGAGCAATGCAAAGGACAACTAACTACCGGCTATGATGCTGACTTGGTTTTATGGGATATTCCAGACCCCAACGAGCTAAGTTATTGCATCAACATGCATAATCCGAAAGATATCTGGGTGGCTGGGCAACATGTATAAACCTGCCGATATGTCGCTGTGGCAAGGCCGTGTCGACAATACATCTCACTCTAAAGGAAATGCGTTGCGTGTGCATCAAGTGATAAAAGCCTGGGATGGAATATCGGATCTCAAGCATGCCGCTGTCTTACTAGGTTTCGCTTGTGACGAAGGTGTACGGCGTAATCTCGGCCGACCAGGCGCGCGTGATGGACCTAAATATATCAGAAAGGCATTCGCAAATAACGCTACTCCCAAATCATTGGCGATCTATGATGCGGGCAATGTCAGCTGCGAATCTGGGGAACTCGAACACGCCCAACAGATACTCGCCGACAGGGTGTCACAAATACTCGCGCATAATGGCCAGCCTGTAGTACTTGGAGGCGGCCATGAAATGGCCTGGGGAAGCTTCTTAGGTAGCACTAAATATCTCGCAGATGCGAACCCTAAGGATCGTTGTCGGCATCTTGGAATCATTAACTTTGATGCACATTTTGACCTGCGAAATCCGGATCCACACGCAAATTCAGGAACCCCTTTTCGGCAAATGTCGAATTATTGTGAGGAGCATGAAAAAAGCTTTCAATATTGCGTTTTCGGCATAAACCCAAGCGCAAATACCGATCATTTATTTGAATTTGCCACGCAAAAAAATGTCGTTTGGCGTACGGATATCAACTGCACGCTGAATCATCTCACAGAACTAGAAAAATCACTTTCTGACTTTTTAGCTAAAATAGACGATCTTTATGTCACCATTTGTCTTGATGTGTTCCCGGCAAGCCGCGCTCCGGGCGTCAGTGCACCCAACGCACTCGGCATTGATCCTCTCGTCGTAATCACGGCGCTTCAGTACATTAAAATGCTCTGCAAAAAACACCGCGTCATCTGGTGCATGAGTGATATCGCCGAACTCAACCCAAGCTATGATATCGATCAGCACACTGCGAAACTCGCAGCGCGCTTAATCCATGAAATATGCTGCTAAACCCCCTTAATTCAAAATACCGCAGTTAGACGCAGAAAAGAAATGTAAGATCTTGATTTCAAAAACCACAATAGTCACCTTAAAACGGGGATGAGCAAGTTGTTTGGAGTTTGCTAAGCACAAGTAAGTAAGAATTTGCGTAGGTTTTCTGATCAAAACATCAACCAACTTCCCCCTACCTCTACTAGCAGGAGCGCTTAAAACAATGAATAAATCATTATTATTCTAGATTAAGTCATTATTATTCTAGTGGTAATATTTCAAGGTATATGTTATTCTAACCAACGCCTTACCAGTCAGTATATAAGGAGACTCTTATGCGATTTGAATCCCCAAATTTCGCTATACTCTATTTAATTCTCGCCCTGTCCTCAACTACCCATGCTTTCGCTTCATCTGACTTTTTTGGTGGCGGGTTTGGTGGTGGCGGCGGGTTTGGTGGCGGCGGTGGCGGTGGTTTCAACCTTGGTTTTCGAATTGGCGGAGGTGATCTACAGACCCTACCGGGGAATTGCGGTATCGGTGGAGTTAGTGGTTCACTATGCGGCATTGGCAATGGGTTCGAAGCGGCAGACCCAGATACTACGCCTTTTTATCAAGGGGAAATAATGATTGGCGGACAAATGTATTGGCATATCATCGTCGGTGACCCCGAATCAGGCTTTGCTATGGAAAGTTACACCCGTAATGCATCTGGCACAGGTTTTGGCTCTTTTAGTGGCGGCGAACCCGCAAATTTTGGCGCACTTGGCCTCAAAAGCATTAGCGGCAATGGCTGGGATCCACTCGGTACCAGTACTAATGGCGGCGTTGACTTCACAGGCAATGGTAGCGGCGACCCTACCAAAACAGTCATGCGACAAGTCATGGGGGATGGCACATGGAACGCCCAAACCCAGACATGGAATTGTGATACAGCGGAGTTCTGCGCAGAATTCCGCAAAGATCGATTAAACTTTAAGCCTGTCATTAGTCAAGCCATTAACGACAACTCGGGCGGCGTATTGATGAAAATGCAGTTTGAACTCGACATGAGTGATATCACCTATTCCGATATGTCGAGAGCCGGAGCATTAACTAACAAGGTTAACTTTGTAAACCTAGACCCGGATCTGGGATCAATCACCGATGAGTCTCAACTACCGCCTGACGGTTTTCATGATATGCCTCCCGGCGATCCTAACGATTTCAATATACCCAGTAGTGATTTCGATCAGGGTGCCGCCGATTTTGATATGGCAGCAGATACCGAAGAAGGCAGAAGCGAAGTCTCTGGTGGACGTTATGTCTATAACAACTGCTCTAACCCTAGTTTTCTCTACGGCGGTAGCTGTTGGCAACAGTTTAGTGTCGCAGGATTAGGCAATAATTACCAAGAAGGCTCATATACCTACGCCGATGGCAGTAACACTGATCCCATGGCATATAACTGGGGAGCATTTTTCAACCCAGCACAAAATCCTTTGTCGGGAGGTTCGGGAAATCAAGCGAAGAATTTAGGTGGCGGTGGCTTTGGTCTCGGCGGCGGTGGCGGTGGCTTTGGTCTCGGTGGCACTGGCACTGGCACTGGCACTGGCACTGGCGGCGATTTTGGACTTGGCGGTACCGGCACTGGCGGCGATTTTGGACTTGGTGGTACCGGCACTGGCGGCGATTTTGGACTTGGCGGTACTGGCACTGGTGGCGATTTTGGACTTGGCGGTACTGGCACTGCTGGCACTGGCGGCGATTTTGGGCTTGGTGGCGGCTTTGGTGGCGGCTTTGGCAGTGGCATATAACTTTTAATGCATGATCAGACATGAAGCTGAATATAAATTTCTGATTACGCGTATTATTCCAAGCTGTTTTGAGCTTGTTTGTCGCACTCAATCTATAATCTTTTTTAGAAATCTAACTAATCTGCCAAGCTTCAACTATAGCTCTTGCGTTTTCTATGCGCCCTTTACCCTCACTCTTTTCGTCAAAAGCAATTCCCAATGACCTCATTGTATATGGAAAAGGCTTTGGTTACGCGGATGAACCATTAAAAAAACGAACCACTCCCGAGACAGTTTATCAGTGGTGGTCGTTAACCAAACCAATAACAGCAATTTCTGTTCTCCAGTTAATGGAGCAAGGTAAATTAAACTTAGAAGATTCTGTCGAAGAACACCTAGCTTATTTCAACATTTCTCCCTATGAAGCAAATGACCGAAAAATACAAATTCGGGATTTACTCAGCCATAGCTCTGGCTTAGATGATATTGGCATGAAAATATTAGGCTGGGTACATTATGATGATGATCCTCATCTTAACCAAACAGAGTTACTCAAGCGCATATTGCCGGAATATTCTGAACTCAAATATGCACTAGGTAATGAGGGACATTATTCAAATTTCGGTTATATAGTGTTAGCCGCTGTTATCGAAAAGGTATCAGGAATGAGCTACGAAAACTATGTGCGGGAGAATGTGTTAAAGCCTTTAAACATGAACAATACTGATTTCATTTATACCAAATCAATGATAAAAAATGAAGCCACTGGCTCACGCAGGCGCTGCTTTCGTTTGCATTACTCGGATTTATCCTGAGGAAGCAATGTCAATTGTGATGATGGCAAACAGCACCTATTTGGGACGAACAATGGGTTCAAATTTACTGGACAAAATTTCTGAGATTCAATGGGACTAAGGCCATCAGTATTTTGCAAACTCTCCGTTTAAACTCTTAAGAAACCTTGAAGGTATTAGCGGCAACGGTTGGGATCCTCTCGGCCTCGACCCTGAGCGCGGCGTCGAATACACCGGAAACGGGAGCGGGGGCATTACTAACAAACTTAGCTTTGTAAATCTAGACCCGGATCTGGGATCAATCACCGATGAGTCTCAATTGCCACCTGACGGGTTTCATGATATGCCGCCCGGCGATCCCAACGATTTCAATATACCCAGTAGTGATTTCGATCAGACCGCTGGCAATTTTGACATGGCAACCGATACGGAACAAGGCAGAAGCGAAGTTTCCGGCGGACGTTATATCTATAACCCAGGAACCAATATATTTATCGACGCCTCCTACACTTATAATGATGGCACCAGCACCGACCCCATGGCATATGACTGGGGAATATTTTGGGATCCAGGACAAAATTTTTCATTATCCGGTAACGAAACAAAATGCGATAACCGTCGTCGTCTTTTCGGCTGTGGTGGTGGTTTCTTCGGAGGAGGTAGTGGTTTTGGTCGCGCTAGTAGCACTAGCAACACGAGTAGTACTGAAAGGAGTAGCGCTGCAAGTAACAACAACAGCAATTTTGATGGATTCATTGGTGACGGCGGGTTCGGTGGTGCTAGTGGCAGCAACACAAGTAACACTGTCGCTCGTGCTTTTTCTATTAACTCTCCCCCTACCCCCCTACTGTTTTTATCAAATTCGTATTATGCCTGATTCATGTGCTAAAATTCTCTGATTCTTTTTTTTCTAGCACTTTGCTTATGCGGAGAAAAGCTAAGAAAATACCAACATCAAAACCATCTAAACTACTGATTATATTACCTATACCCTAGTTTTTTTATAATCGACCCCTGCTAATAAATGTATTTTTGAGGATTGAAATGAGTCTTTTGCCTTCACAAAACCTATTTTCACTGCACAATCAGAAATTGCAAAAAAGTAAACCCATTTCCTGCTTAGCGCAATTTAACCCGATCAAAATGGATCAGGAAACCCTCCGTGAAGACTATCGAAAGCACTTTAGTTACACCCTGGGACGTGATAAATATTGCAAAATTACCCATTACTCCTACGAGGCATTGGTATTAACTTTACGCGATCGATTGGTAGAACGCTGGAAGAATACGCGTTATGCGTATCGCGAAGCTGATTGTAAAAGAACGTATTATTTATCGCTAGAGTTTCTCATGGGTCGAACTTTGCGCAACGCACTACTTAATTTAGATCTAGAAGAAACCACTCAAAAAGCGCTCGAAGAACTGGGGATTGTTCTCGAAGAAATAGCAGATGTAGAGCTAGATGCTGGTTTAGGTAACGGGGGTTTAGGTAGACTCGCAGCATGCTTCCTGGACAGCTGCGCCACGCTACAACTTCCAGTGATGGGGTATGGCATTCGCTATGAATACGGTATGTTTAATCAGCGCATCGAGAACGGAGAACAGGTTGAACACCCCGATCATTGGTTACGTGATGGCAATGCCTGGGAAATAGAACGTCCCGAGCACACTCGACGAATACACTTTGGAGGCCGCTCAGAGTTTTATAAAAACGAGCATGGCGATACCAAGGCACGCTGGGTAGACACACACGACGTGCTCGCCGTGCCGCATGATTTACTAATACCCGGCTATAATAATGGGACTGTTAACACCTTACGACTTTGGTCAGCTGATGCTACTGACGAATTTGACCTTGGTGAATTTAATGCGGGAAGTTATCCTGAGTCCGTTTCAAGTAAGAATGCAGCAGAAAATATTTCCATGGTATTGTATCCAAACGATGCCAGCGAAAATGGAAAAAGCTTACGCTTAAAACAACAATACTTTTTAGCCTCAGCCAGCTTAAAAGATATTATTGCACGCTGGAAATTTATTCATGGAAATGATTTTTCTCTTTTTTCTGATAAAAATTGTTTTCAAATGAATGACACTCATCCAACCTGTGCCGTTCCGGAATTGATGCGAATCCTTATCGATGAAGAAAATTTTTCATGGGATAATGCATGGCAAATTACTCAAAAAACCATGGCTTATACAAACCATACCTTGCTGCCAGAAGCCTTAGAACGATGGCCCGTCAAAATGTTTGGGGATTTACTGCCACGAATACTCGATATTATCTATGAAATCAACGCACGTTTTTTACAACAAGTAAAAGCACGTTGGCCAGGGGATGTTAACCGCTTACGCCGCCTATCGATCATCGAAGAGGCTGATACGCCCATGGTACGCATGGCTAATCTCGCCATCGTCGGAAGTTTCTCAGTGAATGGTGTTGCCGAATTACATTCGCATTTATTACAAACAGGATTATTCGAAGATTTTTCTAAGTTATGGCCCCAAAAATTTAATAATAAAACAAATGGTGTTACTCCAAGGCGTTGGTTAGCTTCCTGCAATAAAGGCTTAAGCGCATTAATTTCAGAAACAATCGGCAATCAATGGATCACTAATCTTCCAGAGTTGGCCAAGCTTAAACCTTATGCAATGGATATGTCCTTTCAAAAGAAATGGCGCGAAATAAAAAATGCAAATAAACAAAAGCTCGCGGAGTTTATATTTGCTTCCTGCGGCATCGAATTCAACCCACAAGCTATGTTTGATGTTCAAGTTAAACGCATTCATGAATATAAACGTCAATTATTAAATATTTTACACGTTATCCATCTTTATGATCGAATAAAAAATGGTGACACCAGTATTACACCACGCAATGTATTAATTGGTGGAAAAGCAGCTCCAGGGTATATCATCGCAAAAGACATCATAAAACTTATATGCAATGTTGCGCGAACCATCAATGATGACCCTCAAGTCACTCCCTATTTGCGGCTCGCATTTTTGCCTAATTATCGCGTTACCGCAATGGAAATAATTTGCCCAGGAACTGATTTATCTGAGCAAATTTCAACTGCTGGGAAAGAAGCCTCGGGCACAGGCAATATGAAATTCATGATGAATGGTGCAATCACCATTGGCACTTTAGACGGTGCTAATATCGAAATACGCGAAGAAGTTGGAGAAGATAACTTTTTTCTATTTGGTCTCACCGCAGAACAAGTCATCAATTTACATGACAACTATGACCCCATCACCATCATTAATCAAGACCGTGACTTAACACGTGTTATTGAGTTAATTGAATGCAATCATTTTAATCCGTATGAACCAGGTATATTTAACAATATTCTTAATTCTATTAAGAGTCCTAGTGATCCATGGAAAACCGCAGCTGATTTTCGAAGTTACATTAATGCCCAACTCGAAGCAGAAAATCTTTATCAGCAAACAAGTTTGTGGACCCAAAAAAGTATTCTAAATACGGCTTGCAGCGGAAAATTTTCCACTGATCGTACAATGCAAGAATATAATTCAGATATTTGGAAAATGGAACCTGTCCCAGTTCAATCTTAAAATGAAATTAATTGGAGTTTAGTCACATGAATAGCAGTGCTTCAAGCTGGCGTGATCATTTTATAACGCTGCGTAGTAACAAATTTTTTGAAATGACGGTAATAGGTATTATCATTCTTTCCGCAATGTTAATAGGTGCAACAACCTATGACATTGACCCAAATTGGATGACAGTTCTCTTCACCTTAGATATTGCGATCACCGTATTTTTTTTGGTAGAAATACTGATACGCATGGCAGCAGAAAAAAAGCTCAGCGATTTTTTCAAAAATGCCTGGAATGTTTTCGATTTTTTAATTGTAAGTATCAGCCTTATTCCCATTGATGAAAGTGAACTCGTATTGCTTGCAAGATTGCTGCGCATTTTTAGAGTACTGCGTTTAGTATCAATGATACCTGAGTTACGCATGTTGATGGATGCGTTGTTTAAAGCCATCCCGCGAATTGGCTATGTTGTATTATTAATGTTTATCATTTTCTATATTTTTGCTGCGATTGGCAGCTTCATATTTGAACAAGTAAACCCTGTACTCTGGGGAGATGTTGCCATTTCGATGCTAACCTTGTTTCGCGTGGCAACTTTTGAGGACTGGACAGATGTCATGTACGAAACCATGGCCGTTCACCCGTGGAGCTGGGCTTATTATTTAGTATTTATTTTTCTTACTGCCTTTGTTTTTTTTAATATGATGATCGGGGTGGTGTTAGATGTAATGAATCAAGAACACGAAGAACTCAATCGTGAGCTGGAAAAAGGTGAAGCAGGAGAAGTCCACTGGATAAAAGAACACACATCCGCGATGGAAGAACGGCTTGCACGTATGGAAGAACTACTCAAAAAAATCGTTGAAGAAAAAAATAGTGGCGGCAAATCCAGTAAATAAGGAGACTGTAAATCACCTAGAAAGGTAGCGCATTATTTGCGCGGGAATATCGTCTAAGGGTATGATTATATCTACACAACCTCGTGCGATTGCTTCTTTTGGCATACCAAATACAACGCATGTCGCTTCGTCTTGGGCAATAGTTTCAGCACCTGCTGCATGCATCTCCGCCATTCCGTTAGCGCCGTCATCACCCATGCCGGTCATAATAATGCCGAGTGCATTTTTTCCAGCCGTTTTAGTAACCGAACGGAATAATACATCGACCGAAGGTCGATGGCGGCTCACTAAGGGACCATCCGACACTTCAACATAGTATTGTGCTCCGCTACGTTTGAGCAACATGTGTTTTCCACCTGGAGCGATCAGTGCTTTACCAGTAGTAACCCGCTCGTTATCTTTTGCTTCATTAACTTGTATTTCACATAGGCCGTTAAGCCGTGCGGCAAACGCCGTAGTAAATTTTTCGGGCATGTGCTGCACAATCACAATTCCAGGAGATACACGAGGAAGTCGCGTGAGTATTTGTTCCAGTGCTTGCGTTCCTCCCGTTGATGTGCCAATCGCGATAACAGCTTCCGTCGTTTTTATCAGCGACGTGGCCGAAGGTGGACTAAGCACGGCATCGGCTGACAATTTAGGTGCTGTTTTCCGCGTAAGTGCTTCCTTGTCAGTATTTCTAGACCCTGCTAACTTAGCGACTCTTGCCACAGAAGCTGACTTAACCGTATCTACTAATACATTTCTCTGCTCTTGCAGGTAAGCCTTTAAACCCACCTTTGGTTTTGTGATGATATCAATTGCACCGGCCGACATCGCACTCATTGTGGTTTCTGCGCCTTTTTCCGTTAACGTTGAACAAATTACCACAGGCGTAGGTCGTTCTTTCATTAGTTTCTTAAGAAACGTAATTCCATCCATTCGCGGCATTTCTATATCGAGAACGATTACATCCGGCCATTCTTTTTCCATTTTTTGCATCGCAAAAATAGGATCAGCAGCTACACCAATCAGATCAATTCCCGGAGCCGAGTTAAATACATCAGACAAAACTTTTCTGACCACCGCTGAATCATCTACAATTAATACTTTAACTTTACTCATAATATCTTCTTTGTGTTCGCCTATGGGGGTTAATCATTTATTTTTCGCTGAAATACAGCGGGTTGCACTGGCTTTACCGATGAACTAATACCATTTAAACTTTCTGAATGCCCAATCAAAAAATAGCCATCCGATTTAAGATGATTTAGAATATTTTCGACTAAGCGTGATTTTGTTTCTTGATCAAAATAAATCATCACGTTGCGCAAAAAAATAACATCAAATTCACCCATACCATTTATCCCTTCGAGCAAATTAAGATGTTTGAACTGAATTTTTTTTTTCAAATTCTTATGCATGATAAAACTACCCGTATGCGAGCGAACACCTTTCAAGCAATATTTATTGAGATAACGCTTGGGTATTTTTTCTGCACGCTCTATAGGATATAAGCCATTTCTGGCCCTTTCTAGTATTCGCGTCGATATATCGGTACCAATAATTTCCCACGGTGTATCACCGAGAGTATCTTGCAATACCATTGCAATGGTATAAGCTTCCTCGCCTGAAGAACTCGCTGCGCTCCAAACACGAAAAGGACTTGTCCGTACTTTTTTATTCTTGGTTATTTTTTCTAAAAACTCAAAATGTTTATCTTCCCTAAAAAAATAAGTTTCATTCGTTGTCAGAAGATCAATCATCATTTGTTTTTCGATTGGATAGTCCGTACCGGTTACAATTTCGTAATATTCTTTAAATGAGGAACACTCAAAATAACGCAGCCTTTTTGACAAACGAGTAACAACGAGGGATTTTTTTGCATCGCTAAGTGTTATTCCGGATTCTTTATAAATCAAATCTTTGAATTTAATAAATTCTTTTTTTTCTATCGAAAATGTAGTTTGCACCTTTTTTTCTCCAAAATAAGATGAGTATTTTTTTCTAATTAACTATACTCAATCTGCACTTTCTTTTTCAATATCAGTAACATTATCGTTTTTATATAACTCGGAAGCCGGAACAACATTCCTTTCTTCGGAACCAGAGAAATTTGATAACTCACTAATCGAAAGAACTTTTTCTTGATTTAGTAAAACTATAAATTGTTCCTTAATTTTCCCCATTCCATCAATAAAGTCTGTACGAATACCCGCCCCAAAACTAGGTGCTGGCTCAATATTTTTTTCATCAATATTGAATACTTCGCTAATTCCATCTATTAAAACACCTACATCCATACTTTCACCGTCGTCAACTATTTTTACAATAATAATACACGTACGATTTGTTTTCGGTGTAACCCGCTTGCCTAGACGAACAGATAAATCGATCACAGGAACTACACTGCCACGCAAATTAGTCACTCCTCTAATATATGAGGGTACTGTAGGTATACGCGTAACACTGGAATACTCTATAATCTCCTGAACAATTAACGCATCTAGCGCAAATATTTCTGTATCAATCATAAAAGAAAGATATTTTTTATAATTGACCTCTTCTAGTTGTGAACTTGACTTACTTTCATTCAAGTTCTCTTCACTTACTTTGTTTAGATTTCCCATAAAGTATCTCCTAACTTAGTCGTCCATGCCTGATTCCACCGATGCTGGATCAATAGCTTTTTGGGCGCTCGCTTTATCTGGGGTATCTTCGTTATCGAGTATTTCGAGATCCTGCAACGACAAAATATTTTCAATATCGAGTAAAATAATGAATTTTTCATCAATTTTCCCCATTCCATGAATAAACTCTGTTCTAATACTCCCGCGAAATGAAGGGGCAGGATCTATGTCTCTTGGATGTATATCCATAACCTCGTTCACCGCATCTACCAATAACCCAACCTCCATTCGATCGTTTTGAGAACCTACCTCGGTAATTATCACACAAGTCCGTCGACCAATGCCTTGGGACTCACGCCCTAAGCGCACCGACAAATCGATTACCGGTACAACATGTCCTCTGAGATTTATTGCACCGCATACAAAATTTGGCATCATTGGCACTTCTGTCAAATCTTGATACTCGATAATCTCCTTTACTTTCAAAATACTAAGACCAAAATTATCGTCGGATATCTTAAAAGATAAAAATTTGTGTAATTCATCCATACTCATATTTGAGTTTTCATCTATCGTATTGTGTTTTTCCATATTAGTTACTCGGTAAAAGGTTCAAAATCTTTCTCGTTTATAACAATTTGTTGTTCACTCGAATTCAGGCTATTTTTATGTGAAACATTGGTAGTACTTTTATGAGTTGTTGCAGTGAGTAATTTTTTCTCACTGACACTATTGCATATATTGGATTCAGAACTCGGATGAGTTTTTTCTATTTTCCCTGACGCCGTCGTAACGATAGGAGCACTTTTTTTCATCGGTAACGAGATCGATGAATTCAATTTTTTTTCTAAAGTCGAACGATTAATAGAGAGATATTCGTGTTTAGGTAGATCAACCGGCTTAGAATTCAGCTTACGGTTTGTCAGGCTAGCCATCTTGTTCTGCAGCGGAGAGATTTTTGATTTTTCTTGCTTTGCAATGTTAGGCGCTCTATCGCTCTCCCGTTGGAGAGGAGCTATCAAACTCACTCTATTGACATCTGCATTTATCTTAAAATACCCCAAGGTTTTCCTGAATTCAGCGACTTGGCTCTTTATATCTGCAGCACTACTGGTTAAACGCTCAGACGCAGAGGCATTTGATTGAGCAACCGAATCGAGCGACGAAACGGCCTGACTTACCTGTTTAACACTCTCGTTTTGCTCTTCTGACGCGGCAGATATTTCTTGAACAAGGTCTGCAGTTTTAGCAATTTCGGGCACAATTTCATCCAATAAGCTGCCTGCATTTTGCGCTATTTTTAAACTACTACTCGAAAGCTTTGATATTTCTTGCGAGGATGCCTGACTACGTTCAGCGAGTTTTCTTACTTCATCCGCAACCACCGCAAACCCCTTACCATGGTCACCCGCTCGCGCAGCTTCTATCGCAGCATTCAGTGCGAGTAAATTTGTCTTATAAGCAATATCTTCAATTAAAACTATTTTTTCGGCTATTGCCTTCATCGCTGAAACCGTCTCAGCAACTGCCTTGCCACCTTGCTCAGCTTTCTGGGCAACGGAGATAGCCATGGTGTCTGTCTGTTTAGCATTTTCAGTGTTTAAGACTATTGAGGAACTCATTTGCTCTAACTCAGCGCTGGTTTGCTCAATACTCGCAGCCTGACCCGAAGCAGCCTGACTCAAACTTTGTGCCGTAGTGCTAACATCTTCACAGGCTTCTACCATACCGTTGATATCCTGTTGTGCTTTAAGCATCACCTTGTGTACACTTTCGACAAAATGGTTACACGCTAAAGAGGTCGTTGAAAACTCGTTGCTGCCATTCACAGGGAAACCCTTAGATAAATCCCCATGCCCATCGGCCAATTCAATTGCAATTCTTTGCAAGATGTTAAGCGGCTGGGTAATGCCTCTCATCAGCAAAAAACCTAGAACAACAATAAGACCTCCAAACACCACTGCGTAAACTAATGTATAGAACCAAACCTTTTCCTCAAGCACAATAACGAGATCTTGTAGGTCATTCTTCGGTTGATTAAGCGCATTGACTTCAAACCTTACCCCACTGACTTCAGTAGCCAACATATCGGACATAGAGAGACTTTGACTAACGTCACCGTCACCAAGACCCTTGACTAAGCCCATAATATTAAACCCAAATGCGATGAATGTAAGAAACAAGAGTGAAAAACCACCGATAAGTTGCTGCTTAATACTTAGGTGAAATTTCATTTTTCCTCTTCCTCTCAGTGCAAGGTAACTCGTTCTGTAGACTTTTCACCGGCCAAATGAGAGTTCGTCGTTTCTGCGATTTGACTTGTTGCCTGTTGCACAAGGCCGGGAACATCCAGTATCGCAGCTACATCCCCAGTACCAAGAATAGTAGATCCACTGATACACTTTAGATTCTGAAAAATTTTTCCTAGAGGTTTTATTACCGTTTGAAACTCACCTAACAATTCATCAACAACCAACCCCGCAGTTTTCCCAGCAACATGAACAACCACAATATTTTCACGTTTTGTCGATTCCTTTTGGGATTCGAATACCGTACGCAAATGCATAATCGGGAGCACCTTACCGCGCAAATTTACATAATTATTTTGCACTGTTAAGTCTTTATCCTCTTCATTTAACTCTATACATTCTTCCACCATATCTAATGGAATGACATAAGTGGACTCATCGACCTCCACAAGAAATCCATCGATAATTGCCAGGGTGAGTGGTAAACGAATATTTATCGTAGTACCTTCTCCAGAAACACTATCCACTTCGACCGTACCGCGCAAAGATTCAATATTCTTCTTGACCACATCCATCCCTACACCACGACCGGAAAGATTAGTTACCTTTTCAGCGGTAGAAAACCCCGCCTCGAAGATTAGTCGGTATATTTCTTTATCAGACAAATTGGCTGATTTATCGATAATTCCTCTTTCAACAGCCTTGGAAACTAACTTTTCTGCATCCAAACCTCGCCCATCATCAATAACTTGAATAACGATACTGCCAGAATCGTGATAGGCATTGAGCTTTAAGGTGCCGTGCGTTACTTTATTATTTTTTTCACGTTCCTCTGATATTTCTATTCCATGATCCATGGCATTTCTCACTAAATGCATGAGTGGGTCACCAATTTTTTCCACTACCATTTTGTCTAATTCAGTTTCTCCACCATTGATTTTAAGCCGTATATCCTTGCCAAGATCTCGGCTAACATCCCTTACTACCCGTTGAAACCGATTGAATGTTTCACCTATCTGAACCATGCGCAAACGCAATGCACTATCGCGTATATCATCGACGAGATTCGACATAGAAGACACTGTCTCCACAAGATGTCTATCCCCGGTCTTCTGTGCAAGTACATTTGTCGTTGCACCCGCGATAACAAGCTCTCCCACCAAATTGATAAGTTCATCTAATTTATTCGCATCTACTCTTAACTGTCGCGAAGCGGCTTTTCTCTTATTGCCCTCTTGTTTATTTAATGCTGCATCAACAACCTTTTTTTCAACGACCCCTTTATTGACCAGCATCTCACCAAGTCTTGGAACTTCTTTTTCATGTGCTTGGCGCAAATTTTCTTGCTCACTAAGTACATTTTCAAGATCACTATTAGCAATAATTTGGGTTTCGGTGAGCATCTCTCCTAATTGACTCACGTTATCAGGCAAACTTTCTAAGGCTTCGATATTTTTTTCACTTTGGCATATAGGCCCAATAATTTCTATATTGCAATCGTCTTTTACAAATTCAAATACCTGCTCGATATCTTCGCGCGTAGATATTTTGCTTCTAAAGCCTATAACTAGGTCAAGATAGCAGCACTCTGGATCTAGCTCGCTTAGGGTTGGCATTCTTTTTGAGGTAGTAGACACCTCGAAAATATCTCCTTGCTTGGTCAAATATCGAAGAAAAGAAAGCGGATCCATCCCATCTTTTAATACGTTCTCACCAAAGCTCAATTTAATGACCCAATCCTGGTCTTCATTTTTTTTTGTGACAACTTCCCCTGCACTCTTTGCAGAGTCATTTTCTTGATCCTTTTTTCCATTTTCGCCAAGAAATTGTTTTAGTTCTGCAAGCAGTAGTTCACCATTATTAAGCTCTTCAGCAGAAAGAGCTCCATCCACAACAGCAGCTTCTACGAGTAAACCCATATGATCTCTTGACTTAAGTAGGACCGCAATGAGATTACTGGTGATTTGGATTTCCCCTCCTCTTATTTCATCCAATACACTTTCGGCAACATGCGTAAAAGCTTCTACGTCGTCAAAACCAAAAACGCCGCCGGTACCTTTAATAGTATGTGCTGCACGAAATACCGCGTTAATTGCGTCTTGATTATCGGGTTCATTTTCTAGCTGTAATAGTGCATCTTCCATATCGGATAACAATTCCGTCGATTCTTCTTGAAACGCCTGTCTTGCTTCATCTACCACAATGCACTCCTTACTTACTCACCCAATTCACTCAGAAAGAGTGATCAGATTCGTTTCTTTATATAAATTTAATACTTCGGTAACCACAGAACTCGGATTTTGTATATCGAAAAATTTTTTTCTAGTAGCTGCTTCCCGTTTGCACGCTATTAATAATTGATATCCGGTAGAATCAAACTCGGTAACTGCCGACAAATCAATTTCCATACCCCCATCTTTATCCAGTTCCGCTAGAAATTTTTCTTTGATATCATTCGCAGCATAGATCGTCATCTCATCTTGAATGCTCAACACATGTGCTTTCGACTCAGCCATCTAACTCTCCAAAATAACTTTTATTTAAGGTAATACCAGTTTCGCTACAGCATCTAACATTTGTTCTGGCTTAAAAGGTTTAACTAACCATGCTTTTGCCCCAGCTGCTTTGCCTTTTTGCACCATGTCATTCTGGGACTCAGTAGTGAGCATTATTACCGGGGTAAATTTATAATTTGGCAATTTTTTTAGCTCAGTTACAAAGGTGATACCATCCATATTTGGCATATTCACATCACTAACAATGAGATTTACCTTTGTCCCATCCAGTTTCTCTAGCGCATCTTTTCCATCACAGGCCTCCAATATCGCATACCCGGCCCCTTCCAGAGAAATACCAACTACTTTACGTAACGACGTAGAATCATCAACTATCATGATGGTCTTTTTACTCATTTATACACTCCTCTCCTCAAAAAAAGTATGCTTCCCTTCCGTTATCATCTTGATTTGCAGAGTGGTTATCCCTTTCCTCCGCTACTGTATATCGGCCCATTACATTTTCCATCCAACTGTCTACATCTAGCTCTATTTCCGACTGTTGAGCATCTCGTTTTTCTACATTTGTTACCAAGAAATCTTGTAACTCATCGATGTCTTGATCAATGTGCAATAAAATTTGATTTACTCTATCTTGGAACTGAAGTGATATTAGTAGCCCTTCAATTTCACCCTTAATTTCTTTGTTTTCCTCTTTTAACCGGTTCGTCGATTCGGTGAGATCATTAGCGAGAGATTGAAATCGATGGATGACATCGCCTATTATTTCTTCCGAACTTTTTTGCATTTTTTCATCTTCCTCTGCCGTTCTTTCTGCTGTTTCCAGCACAATTTGCATACTCTTTTTCAATTTATTGATGCGATCTACGATTTGTGCACCCGTATCTCCCGATAGCTTGGATAAGTTACGCACCTCATCTGCAACCACAGAGAAGCCTCTTCCATGCTCTCCCGCACGCGCAGCTTCAATCGCCGCGTTTAGGGCTAAGAGATTGGTTTGCTCAGCAATTCTTCCAACCCCATTAGCCATGTCCTCCATTTCTACGGTACATTGTTTTAGATCTCGTAACTCTTCCAATAAATCCTTTTTAAATTCAACTGCAGACGATAGTGAATTTAATATTTTCGATAATTCATTTTTACTTTTCAGAGTAAACGCATCGATCCCTTCATCTTCGCCCAATCCAGCACTATCTTGTGCCGCCAGAGCGGAATAGGTCAACCTTCGCACTATCTTTGAAAAATGTTCCGTCGCACTTTCTATTGCTAACTCTATCTGAGTCCGCGAGGTATCCACTTGTTTTTTCCAAACGGGTAATAATTTAATATTCAAACTTTCAATTTTTCTCGAGTATTCGTGATCCGAATTATTGCCTGCCGAATAATTTTCTTCATTCGATATTTCTGGTATTAATTGACCATCAATTTCCGCATTATGCGTATCTAATACACCATGAATATCATTCTTCTCTTTGTTGTACATTTTTCTCGCAAGATACGCTTGGACAAAAATAAGTACCGACATTCCCCCTCCAACTGCCAAAAAATATTCCTTTTTTTCAAAAGCAAGCATGCTTATAGCAATGACTAACGATGCTAAAAAAGCGGGAAAAACCCAGTTAACGAATATTTTTTTTGCATTGCCGTTCATGCTAAATGGCCTTTTTTGTTCTCATCAATATTGTATATATTCGCCATAAATAAACCGTGATTGAATTCTTTTGTATTGTTATAACATCACGCACTATCCGTAACGAAAATATTTTTTCCTGCCGTTTTAAGCTTCGATATCGTATATAACCGGGTTCAATATTTACGTAACTTTAAAATATCCAACTTGATCTTTTAAACCTGTTGTTTGTGAGTTCAGCTCCTCTGCGGTTGCCGCTAACTCCTCTGATGATGCCGCATTCGTTTGAGATACACTATCCAACTGCCGAATCGCAATGGTAATCTGCGACGCACCGCTCGCTTGCTCATCCGAAGCTGCCGATATTTCTTGTACCAAATCGGCCGTTTTTTGTATATTGGGCACTAAGTCATCGAGTAACTTCCCAGCGCGTTCGGCCACTTCCAAACTACTACTCGACAACTCACTTATTTCCTGTGCCGAGTCTTGACTGCGTTCTGCAAGCTTTCTGACTTCATCTGCTACTACCGCAAATCCTTTACCATGCTCTCCTGCGCGTGCGGCCTCGATTGCCGCGTTTAGGGCGAGTAAATTGGTTTTATAAGCGATGTCTTCGATCAAGCTTATTTTGCTCGCAATTTGCTGCATTGCCGTTACCGTTTCCGAAACTGCCTTGCCTCCACGATCTGCCTCACCCGAAGATTCAGTTGCAATATTTTCAGTCGCTTTTGCATTTTCAGCATTTTGTGCGATGGATGACGACATCTCTTCCAATGACGCGGAAGTCTGTTCAATGCTCGCCGCTTGCTCTGAAGCTCCCTGACTCAACGATTGCGCCGTTGCATTAACCTGATCAGATGCTGAACCAATATTTTCCACCGATTCCGATACCTGAATCATCACATTTTGCATACGCTCGACAAACCCATTAAATGCCTCCGCCGTTTGCCCAACTTCATCGCTCCCAAAATTTGGCAGCCGTTGAGTTAAATCGCCTTCGCCATCACGTAGATTATTGGCGGCGCTAAGCATCTGAATGATAGGACTCACTATGCCACGTGCAACCATAAACGATAGCCCTAACGCAATAACAAGTGTTATGCCACTTATTATAAATATAGTTGTCAAGGCAGAATTTGCATGTTGCTCAGCCAACAATGCTTTTTCTTCAGTTAAATTTTCTATTTTTGCGAGGAATGATTCCAAATGCACAATAATTTTTTCTTCTACATGCTCTGCCGCCTCATCCTTTACCAAAGCTTCTGAGATCAGTCCTGCTTCAAATGCGTGAAATATTTCTTCAGCAGTTCTTTCAAATGCTAGGGTTTCATCTCGAATGGAATCTAAATCAATTTTTATTTCATTAAACAAGCTCTTATCTTGATCAGTGCGCGCATCTGCAATCATTTTTTCAAGAAACGCTGCTATCTGTGTAATTTCAGCATTAATTTTTTTTCCATCCGCGGAAAAACGCAGTGTCGCTGTTTCGAATCCTTGCTGCGATTTACTACTCGTTCCTAACGAGCTACCATGTCTCATCGCTCTTTCCAATAGTGTACCCAATTCTAGTTGATGCTCTGTCATCGCAGTAATCATTGCAGTCAATGGAATGTTTTCTTCTGCAATCGCCGTTATTTCGTCGCCAAGATTGTTAATATCCATCATCGCTAAACCACCGATCAACAACATACCCGCCAACGGGAATCCACTCAAGGCCCAAACTTTATAATTGATTTTAATATTTGCTAACCATTTCATGTGTATGCTCCTGATCACGATATTCTTCTTGTGTAGATGTTGACTGCTTGGCTTGTCATCTTATTTTATAATTTCTAGCGGGCAGCACTGCCATGCTTTTTTTGACAAAGACTCACTATCAGCTGAGGCCTCCTTCCTCCACTGACAGATCTCAGGAACAAGCATGCCTGTTACACCTGCCATTCGTCTAAGATCTGACAAGTTTGCTTAACCCCGATAAATCTCGCCGCTTCATCTCCATGCAGAATCAGCTTAAAGATATACGTAGTTACTAGTATCAGTTCTATAGTTCTACAACGTGAAGTAGTTAACGGTCATAAATGTCGATACTTGATTAAGCAGGGGAGCTTTTTAATGGTATAAATTTTTCATCTTGACGTTGATAAAAATGATTTATTATAAAAATATTTGAGATGCAATAGACAATGCCATAAATAAAATGATCTATTTATAGCAATTAAGGGATATAGAAATATGGCAAGAAGTAATTAAAAACTAAATACAGTTAACAGTTATAAGGTGTTGTAAATTCAGGTATTGGTAAAATCGTTTTTATAAATGCAATCCGCACTCTGTTTTAGTGGTATCTACCCAACGACCACTTCTGTCATCACCTGCTTTTGTACAATGTGTACAACCTACCGAAGAAAACCCCTTAGCTACCAGAGGATGAAAAGGCAAACTGTGGTCAGCGATATATTTATCACGCTGTTCTTTAGTAACGTCAACCAGTGGATAAAACTTAATAATACCCCCCCGAAACTCAAAAACATTCAAATCAGCACGCTGTTCTGTTTGCCAACGCATCAAGCCAGAAACCCAAACTTTATGCTTTTTCTTAATATCTTCAAGAGGTTCTACCTTATTTATTGAGCAGCAGAAATCCGGGTCTTTACTCCACGTTTGATCTTTAACCGTAAAATCGTGCTTCCATTCCTCAGCCCGAACATCTTCTACTTTCAAGTGATATAGATTAGACAAGCGTGATTTATAAGCGAGTGTCTCGGTAAAATGAAAACCTGTATCAATAAAGCAAACTTTTTGTTGTGGCGCAAATTGCGAAAACAGGTGTAGTAAAAAAGCGGAGTTAGCCGCAAAAGACGATGTCAACATCACATCCTTAAGCGCATAATCTTTATACAGCTGTTTTACCCGTTCTTCCGGGCTTAGCTTATTGTATCGTTCATTTAAAGAGAAAATGAGCTTATCCATTTCTGCAGTCATATTTATTACGCCTCGTTCTATTCAGTCACTTCGGGTGTTCACAACCACCGTACGAAAATTGGCCTATATAAATCGTAGAGATATCTTAATACTATTTCTTTATATGATTTAGTTATTTGAAAGACATTCTATATAGCCTTATGCTATTAAGCAAGATTTACCCTGAAAAACCTGCAGTTGATGTACTTGAGACCCGGACTTACTCCAGCTCAACCCTATACCCCGCAAATTTGCGTATATTAATGACACCTGTATCAAAAATCAGATACTGACCTTTTATACCGTTGAGGATTCCACTCACTTCTGGACTTTTGTCAAAGTTATGTGAAATAATTTTCTGCGGAAAATGCAAAATGGGATAAGTAATATCGGTTATCGTGGTTGCGCCAAAAGGTAATATTGCATTCAATTCAGCTTGCTCAATCACAGCTGAAACTTCATCCCCAGCGTTATCAAGCAACTCATCTCTTGCCTGGATTAAATCCAAGCTTTCTGCATTGCCTTTTAACATATTCCGCCAATTAGTTTTATCTGCAACATAATTGGAAAGAATTTTTTCAATCAAGCCAACTTGTAACCGATTGCTTGCTCGAAAAATGGGTAGAGCCTGCGTCGCACCCTGATCAATCCAGCGTGTGGGTATTTGTGTTTCTCGAGTAATACCTACTTTTAACCCTGAGGTGTTTGCCAGATAAACAATATGCGGAATAAAGCAATTCGTTGCTGCCCAATCGGTATCTCGACATGTACCATTGTCAAAATGACATTTTTCTGGACGCACTATGCAAATATCACATTCAGCGAGCTTTTGCATGCAGGGGTAACAATAACCTTGACTAAAGCTATTTTTTGTTTTTCTGCCACAATGCACACATTGTATTTCGCCTTTGAAACTCAGCGTCAACTCCTGGCCAAGCATATCGCTCAATAGGACGCTACTCTCCCCTAGGACTAATTCATATTGCACAGGATTTTTCAAAGTAACACGCATTTTTTTCAAATTTCCTACTAACATTTTTTCTCCAAGATAAATTAGCTAATAACTGCAATATCAATATACTCGATACGAAACTGAAAAATGAATATTTGCATTATCAAAAAAATTATTCTGTACTTTGAATTTCTTCAATGGAAGTACATACGCAACCGATACCTCCCAGCTTTTTAATTGCCTCCATTGATAGACTAAACCTGAATTTATTCGCTGACCAAGACCCGAAGACTCATCCCAAGCACTGTAGAAATTCACAAAAGGCTGCAACCACATTCTATCGTTTTCTTTCGCATACAAACTGAAATCGTATTCTATGTTGACGAGTACACCGTTGTCGGTTGCCAAAACATCATCTTGATACGCACGTAATAACTGCGACCCACCTAGAATAAAACGCTGTGTATAAGGTAATTTTGTCAATCCATACTGGATCGTCGAATTTATGCGAAATATATCTTTTAAAAAAAAATACGAATAACTCATATCAGATTTTACTAAGCTGAAAAAATTTTCTGATGATTTTTCTATTCCAATGTTAGCGAGTCCCGTATAGCTTGCAAGCCTAGCCAGAATTCGCTGTGTTCCACTATTAAAATCGAATGACATTCCGGTTATAAAAGAACTTGTAGATTGATCCAGTGTAGCTAAACCCTCTGCAAACAGACGTGTCGTATTGTCTTTATATTCAAGACCAATCATGGGATTTAGCGTGAACCTGGAACCACGGCTCATATTTTTTTGCAACCGAACCCCGCTGACATATGTTTTACTTTGCAAGTTTTTAATAGAATAATCAACGGGTAATTCTATAATGATCTCATCGCTCACAACAACATATGAAGAAAACTCGTATGTATTAGCCAATATTGGAACCGCATAGCTAAGTGCGTAATCTGACAATTCTTCATTAATCCCCAACTCTAGCGTAAAAGAATCTCCCCAACCTGAAAAATTATGATATCCATAATGTACAAATAATCGTTCTTGTATTTTCGCCGTCGAACGTAAATTATCAATCCCTAAATATAATCTGTCTGCAGTAGACTCCTCAAGATTAAGCTTAAGTTGCACTTGACCTAAATCAATCCCTGGATATAAGCTCAGCTCCAAATGGGTTAAACGCAGTTGTTGCTGCAATGAATACAACCACTCTTCCAATCTTTGTTGCTGCAACGGACTTCCCATACTTTTGAATATCAATGATTTTATATATTGAGTGTTGTATTTTTCATTACCAATAATTTCTATTTTGCTGACTTTAGATTCTTTCGCGAGCAAGCGAATAAAACCATCGTCAATCGTTTGCTTGGGTATAACAACACCTGAATACAGATAAGCTTGATCAAGATATAAATCATTCAATTCAAGCAATAACTGATTAAATTCAGTAATCGTCACAGTGCGTTCTTTATAGTGTTGCAAAATATGACTAACAACAAGCTCATCTAATACCGTATTATTTTCCAAAATAATCTCTTTTACATAAAATGAACGCCGCCCAAATAAAACATCCAAGCTACTTGAAAAACCTCTTATGTCAGCCACGATGTTTAGCTTGGGAATAGACCGAACACCGACAAATTCTGTGTTACCAAGCTCGTTAGTTTTTCCTGCAGTGCTTAGCCGCCCTCCTACCAAATATCCATTCGCCAATGCGCTAACATTTGCAGCCAATAAAAGCAAAAGGAATCCAAGGAGACTGTATGTATAGTGCATTAAAATTATCTATTAGTTGAACCGTGATCCTACTATCCTCTGAAGGAAGCTAAGAGCTGATAGGACTCATCTCATAAACACTCCCCCGAGTACAAACCTAGTATGAAAAAGGCTGCTAGGGTCTTATTGTAAGATTAACCTAGAATCCGCAGTTGGACGGCATGCAGAGTGCGCTTATAAGTGTGAAGAGCAAGACGCGATGAGGCGAAATAGCCCGCTATTGCAACGATTCGCAACGACGCTATTCATGGCGTAGCGCGCTCATCCTCTGAGTGAATTCGACAAAGCACCTCATTCGTTTTTTATTCAGCCGCTTAACGATGCCTCATCGTGGTCAATTGCGGAATCTAGGTTTAAGATACACTACTGACATAATGGTGTCAGCAAACATGGTTTACACTGCATGAGTGGTAAACATAATTAAACTTACCGAGAAAGAAAGCAAGCACTACGGGGCTTAACCACATGAGACGCGCGGATAGATTATTCCAAATTATTCAATTAATACGTCACCGACGAATCACTACTGCTTCCTGGCTGGCGGAAGAACTTGAGGTTTCCGAACGCACCGTATATCGAGACATAAGTGATTTAATGGTATCAGGCGTACCCATCGAAGGAGAAGCCGGTGTAGGTTATATTCTACGCAAAGGTTTTGATCTCCCGCCACTGATGTTCGATCACGAAGAGATTGCTGCACTCAGTTTTGGTGCGCGTACCATACAAAGCTGGGGAGATCCGGCTCTGGCTAAATCTGCCGAACGTGCATTACGGAAAATTGAAGCCGTTCTCCCGGAGTCATTAAAACACCGGATAGAGCATACGCCATTATTTTCTCCAATGACGCGCCTGCATTCAGACATCGGCGAGATTCTCGCTAATTTGCGCAGTGCTATTGGCAAAACTCAGAAAGTATCATTTCGTTATACACGACTTGATGGTGAAATATCACAGCGTAGCGTGTGGCCGCTCGGCTTGTTTTTTTGGGGCCAAGTGTGGACACTTGGCGCATGGTGCGAATTACGTGAGCAACATCGCAGTTTTCGTCTCGACCGAATGCATGAACTGAAACTAAGTGCCGAAACTTATCCACGCATCCAAGGAAGAGAACTAAAAGATTTTCTCAAGCTGCACAATTGCCAAGACTCTTGAAAATACTATTTAGCCCGCATATGAGGAAATAACAATACATCCTTAATCGAAGGTGAGTCTGTCAACAACATAACAAGCCTATCGATACCTATGCCTTCTCCTGCTGTCGGCGGCATTCCATGCTCTAAGGCAGTAATATAGTCTTGATCAAAATGCATCGCCTCAATATCACCTGCGTCCTTTTCCGCGACCTGCTGCCTAAACCTTTCAGCTTGATCCTCGGCATCATTGAGCTCGGAAAAACCATTCGCGATTTCACGTCCTCCGACAAAAAACTCAAACCGGTCTGTGACTAAGGGATCATCATCATTACGTCTAGCAAGTGGCGAAACTTCAGTAGGATAAGCAGTAATAAATGTAGGCTGTTTTAATAAATGCTCTACGGTTTTTTCAAATATCTCTATTTGAATTTTCCCTAAACCGTAACTTGGTTTTAGTGGAATTTTCAGCGCCTCAGCCAAAGCTGTTGCTGCTTCAATGGAATCAAGCTGAGTAAGCTTGATTTCAGGATTATAGTGTAAGATAGACTCTTTGACGGTCATCCGGGTAAACGGGCGAGCAAAATCGTACGCCTCTCCTTGATAAGTAACCAGGGATGTTCCTAGGACTTTTTGGGTCACATCGCGCAACATATCTTCAGTCAAATTCATTAAATCATGGTAATCGGCATAGGCTTGATAAAACTCCATCATCGTGAACTCCGGATTATGCCGCGTAGAAAGGCCTTCATTACGGAAATTACGATTAATTTCAAAAACTTTTTCAAATCCACCCACAACGAGTCGTTTTAAATACAGCTCAGGAGCAATCCGCAAAAACAAGTCCATGCTCAAGGCATTATGATAAGTTGCAAAAGGACGTGCGGTCGCACCGCCAGGTATCGCCTGCATCATAGGAGTTTCCACTTCTAGAAAACCATGCCCAGTGAGGTATTCTCGAATATGCGTAATAATTTCAGAACGTTTTCTGAACGTATCACGCGATGTTTCACTCATGATTAAATCAAGATAACGTTGCCGATAGCGGATTTCTTGATCGGCGAGGCCATGAAATTTTTCCGGCAAAGGGCGTAATGATTTGGTGAGCAAACGCAGTTTATCCACTTTAACCGATAACTCTCCGGCTTTGGTTTTGAATAAAACACCTTCTGCACCAATAATATCGCCAATGTCCCATTTTTTGAATTGGGTATTATAAAAACCTTCTGCGAGATTATCTCGAGTTACGTATAACTGAATTTGTCCGGACATATCCTGTAAATGCGCAAAACTGGCTTTACCCATTACACGTCGCGTCATTAAACGACCCGCTATGGCCACCCGCACAGCACTAGTCTCTAGCTCATCATTGCTCTTTTCGCTGTATTCTGCATGCAGCTCTGCGGCCACCACATTGCGCCGAAAATCATTCGGAAACGGGTTTCCTAGCTCCCGCATTGCCTGTAACTTACTGCGTCGCAATGCGATTAATTCGTTTTCATCCACTGTCTTTTGGGCGCCTGTTACTGGTTCGACGATTTCATTATTGCTCTTACTGTTACTCATTGTTATTTTCTTTATAGTCCACTTTTTAAACTCGCTTCAATAAATTGATCCAGATCTCCGTCTAACACGGCTTGCGTATTTCCTGTTTCAACACCTGTGCGTAAATCCTTAATACGTGATTGATCCAACACGTAAGAGCGAATTTGACTACCCCAACCAATATCTGATTTGGTATCTTCTAATGCTTGTTTTTCTGCATTGCGCTGCTGCATTTCCAGTTCATAAAGCTTGGCCTTAAGCTGTTTCATGGCTTGATCTTTATTTTTATGCTGGGAGCGATCATTTTGACATTGTACTACGGTATTCGTCGGAATATGGGTAATTCTAACTGCTGAGTCAGTTCGGTTAACGTGTTGACCACCTGCTCCAGAAGCACGATACGTGTCGATACGTAAGTCTGCGGGATTGATATCAATGCAAATGTCATCAGCAACCTCAGGTGAAACAAAAACCGACGCAAAAGAAGTATGGCGACGATTACCCGAGTCAAACGGGGATTTTCTGACGAGCCGATGAACGCCCGTTTCTGTGCGCAACCAACCATAGGCATTTTCACCTTTAATGCTTATGGTGGCACTCTTAATGCCCGCCACATCTCCGGGTGAGGCTTCGACTAACTCTGTCGCAAAGCCCCGGCGTTCACCCCAGCGCAAAAACATGCGCAGCAGCATTTCAGCCCAGTCTTGGGCTTCTGTTCCACCTGAACCCGACTGAATATCGAGATAGGCATTGTTGCCATCCATCTCCCCCGCAAACATGCGCCTAAATTCTAATTCTGAAACATGTTGCTCAAGGTCATTCAGATCAGCAATCACCTCATGCGCCATTGCTGCATCATCTTCGGCCTTCGCTAATTCCAGAAACTCCGTCGCATCATCGAGGCGAGCCGCAACATCAACTAACACATTCACCACTCGTTCGAGTTGCGAGCGCTCCTTGCCCATTGCCTGGGCGCGTTCCGGATCATTCCAGATATCAGAAGATTCTAGCTCTCGACTCACTTCGACCAGGCGTTCATTCTTAACATCGAAGTCAAAGATACCCCCTCAGCGCTTGTGAGCGCTCTCTGAGGTCTTGTAATTGGTTAAATACTGGATTTAGTTCTAGCATAGTCAGATGGATCATTTTTCAAGAATAAAGGGCGCAAATAATACACTATGCGGCCTTTGTACGAGAACTAGTTTTCGTCCCAATACCACCAACGGCGCTTTGCGCAAGAGAGTAAGATCATTTATCACGCTTATAAGTGATGTTTATGCAGATACTCAAACAGCCCTTCAGAGGCTTCTTCCACCATGTCAAGCACTTTCTCAAACCCATTCACCCCACCGTAATAAGGATCCGGAACCTCATCAATTCCCATATGCGGTGCAAACTCCATGAACAATCTCAATTTATCGGTATGGCACTCAGGACAAAGTGTGAGCAAATTTCGGTAATTATCTCTATCCATGGCCAAAATGATATCGTAGTGCAAAAAATCTTTTTTATTAATTTTTTGCGACGACTGCGAACTCAAGTCATAACCGCGTTTTTGAGCTGCTTTTTGCGACCTTGGATCAGGTGCCTCGCCGACGTGATAAGCATGCGTTCCCGCAGACTCAACGGCGATTTGCTGGCTTAAACCTGACTGTTTAACAGCATGTTCAAAAACCCCATGTGCGGTTGGGGATCTGCAAATATTTCCCATACAAACAAATAACACTTTAACCATATTATTTCCTTAACAAAATTAACGTGAACCTGGTAGAATTTTAAATGCTTCCATAGAATGAATGAAACCATGTTTGCTCATGTTTTAGGGCCTAAAAAATCGAAAAGCTCTTTTCTAGCGCATTTTTTATCATGTAAGCATTATGAGCTAACAATCACTGAAATTGGATTTTACAAGTTTTATGTCGCATAAAAAAATGACCTCAGAACAACTTCACGACATGATTGGCCAGTGCGTGGTGTTCGAGGATGTATATTGTCAAGTCGTCGAAATCATCGAAGACGGCCCTTCCTTGGTGCTTGAAGACCTGGAAGCGCATGTTGGCATCCAGCCTGACCAACATGGTGAAGCCCACCGACGTGTTCCCAAAACCTATACCATTCAAGTTTTTTCTTCTGATGGCAACGAATTCTCTGCAGAATTCCTCAGCTTAGAACCCATAGTAAGCTGATATTATTAAAATTTTTCTCATCACTTAACCAGCATTAAGATAACGTCACATCGGTCTGGATATTGCCCTAAAGACTAAATAATTCAGTCCGATACAAGCAATAACGTTACAAAATTTATAGACATAAGGAAGGAAAACTGTCGTTGAATAACAATAACACTGAAAATTATAAAAACAATACCTTGCAAGAATCCGATATTGATGAACACGGAAAAGGCGTACTGTTATTCCTTGTTGGAATCATGGTTTTGTTGTCTTTTTTAGTGATGAACGCCTATCAATTACCGAACGACACACAGAATGTTAACGTCGACCCAAAAAACGACACAAGCCAGCCCTCCAGCGAAATAGTCAATACCAGCGAAAAAAGCGAATCTAAGAACCGCAAGGTCATCATGTCTAATGTTCGCATGATTTAAGCTAAAAAATTAGTTTCACCCCAACCACATTAAACCTGCTATATTTATTAAACACGCGTAATACACATCACGTTATGCTGCTCTTAATTAAATGTTGATACTATTACTGTAGATACAAAAAAACGCCTAAGGCCGCGGGTATTATTAAGTTGTGCAAAATCCTTTATTCCTCAAAAATCGATCTCCTTATATGACGAAAATATCAATACTACCGCGGAGCACACTCTGCATTTTTTATACTTTTTTAATCTGGGCCACAATTTCATTCCTCGTAGGCTGCAGCATTTTCAATCCGGAATCAAGGTCTTCATCACAACCCATTATCAAATTAGAAATCGTAAATATCAACAACTCCATTGCCAATGGAACACAAACTCATTTTACCGCGACAGGCATTGATGACCAAGGCAAGCTCTTTGATCTATCCGATCAAGTCGCTTGGTCCAGCTCTGATGATAACGTATTGGCACCGATTGCAAACCAGCCAGGCACTTTTACGGCCATTGGCCTAGGCAACACCCTGGTTAATGCAAGCTACCAAAGCTTAGCAACGACAACACCTCTAACCGTCACTAATGCAACATTGGTAAAACTGGCAATATCTCCATCAGAAAGATCATTGCCATCAGGATTTACGCGTCAACTCAAGGTCATCGGCATTTTCAGCGATAATACGAAACAGGTATTGAATGACGCTACCTGGTCAGTGAGCAAGCCTAATATTGCAAGCATTGAGCAAACCGGCCTAATCACTACACTGAAAGCCGGTGAAGTAAATATCACCGCGCATTCGGCATTAAACAAAGATATTAGCCATACCCTGAGCATTGAGGTTACCGCTGCAACGCTCTCCTCAATAAAACTCACACTCGCCAATAAAACAAAGAGTCTCCCCCAGGGGACGCGCACTGAAATAATGGCTATGGGTATATTTTCCGACGGCTCGCATCACGACGTATCGCAGGCAATCACTTGGCTAAGCTCCGATGAAACCGTGCTTAAGATCAAAACCGAATATACCACCCCAATAGTATCTACACTCAGCGAAGGTAGTGCCACAATATCTGCATTGTTAAGCGGCATTTCAGCTAATGCTTCCATCACCGTTAATGCCATCGAAATAACCAAAATTTTCATCGACATAGCCACTCCAAAAACGCCCAACGGGGTGAGTGTTTTTATTGCTGCAACTGGCATATTTTCTGACGGCAGCAAAAAGAATCTAAGTCTTGATGTTTATTGGTTCACATCCGATGAATCTATCGCCACGATCAGCAATGCTCTCGGAGCCAGCCGCGGACGCATTACGCCCAAGTTGCCCGGTAAGATAACCTTGACCGCATTTTATTCGGGTATCAAAACGGAACTCTCGTTTGAAGTTACAGACGCTACTTTTCAAGACCTTAATCTTTTTACCAACAAAACAACTATACCCGTGGGTATCGAAACTCAGTTTTTTGCGCATGGAATATTCAGTGATGGTAGCCAACTCGATTTTACTGACAAAGTGGTATGGAATAGCAGCGACGAAAATATCGCATATATAAGAAACACGCAAACTGGCACTGGAATCGTACAAGCTCTGGTACCCGGCGAAGTCAAAATAAAAGCGTCTTATAACAATATTTCTGCCGCAACAACACTTACCGTATCAGACCCAAATATTGCGACCTTGGAAATCCAACCATCAATATTGGAGCTCGCAAAAGGCACACAAGCTGAAATTATAGTCACCGGAATTTTTTCCAATGGTGACAAACTTAACTTAACTAATTTCGTCGTTTTCACGTCAAGCAATTCCAATGTAAATATTTTGGACAATACAAACACTTATGTCTATGCAACCACCGAAGGAGGCTCAACGATTACCGCGAGCTACCAAGATGTTTCCATCGATTTAGAGGTAACCGTAAACAATGCAGTGCTCGAAAAATTAGAAATCTTTGCTGCTAGCTTGCAAATTCCAGTGACTCGAAAAATGCAATTAAGCGCGACTGGAATTTTCTCTGATGGCAGTAAACAAGATCTCAGTAAAGTAGTTTCCTGGACCAGCAGTGATTCAAGTGTTGCCAATATAAGTAACGTTGACTCTACTGCGGGTATTTTGCAAGGTGTTCGTGGCGGACAAGTTTTAATTACAGCGTCTATCAATGGACTGTCAGCGAACACGCTAGTGGAATTACAACAGGTAGATTTAGTCCGCATTCAACTAATCGCCACACAATTACTCGCTGCGGGTCTTAGCGCGCCCATTCGTGCCATGGGCACATTTTCTGATGGCTCCACAGCAGATATTACAACCCAGGTTTCGTGGATCTCATCTAACCCTCAAGCCATTATAATCACACCGAATACGTCACATGGAACAGCAGCGTTTATAACCGCTGTCTCTGGCGGAACCAGTACCATCACTGCTCAGCTCAACGGAATTTTTCATGCGATAGACATAAGCGCGACGATGGCGACTATCCAGGCTTTAGAAATTTCTCCGTCTAATCTGAGTTTGCCTATTGGGATCACCCAACTACTCACCGCCACCGCCACCCTCAGCGATGACACCACAAAAGACGTTACAAAAGATGTCACCTGGACTTCCGATGCGGAATCCGTGGCAAGCATTGCCAATGCTTATGCCACCTCAGGATCACTTATTGGCTTAACCAACGGCCTCGCAAATATTAAAGCACAACTTAATGGCGTAGAAAAAACCATTGGAATAAACATCATTAATCCCGCTCTACAGAAAATTGAGATCACCCCTGGAATTATTTTACTCGCTAAAGGGCTTAGTCTAAAATTACAAGCTACCGGTCAATATTCGGATAACTCTACCCAGAATATTACGCAAAATGTGACATGGTCTACGGATAATACTAACGTCATCGCTATTAGTAATGCACCACAAAGCTTGGGGATGTTATTCGCGCTAAATAGCGGATCTGCTACCATTATCGCAAGCTTATCGGGAGTCACTCATTCACTTAACGCGGTAATTACCGATGCCATTCTAAATGGCATTTCGATTGAAAGTGACAATGCTAATATCCCGGCAGGAACCCAAACCCAGCTTACCGCAACCGGAAATTATTCAGATGGCAGTGAGCAAGATCTCACATCCTTGGTCGCATGGAGCACCGGAGACCCTTCTATTGCCAACATTGATAATACCAACGCACGCTTATTGGCCCTCGCCGAAGGCATAACATTTATCTCCGCGAATTATGCAGGAATTACAGGAACTCAATTTGTCAATATTAGCTCCGCCACATTGACTAGCCTCACATTTGATATCGTAAATGCAACGGTAGCGAACTTAACGGGCATACAAATAAAAGCCATAGGAAGCTTTTCTGATGCAAGCCAAAAAGACCTGACACAAGAAAGCATATGGGCTTCAAGCGCTCCGCATGTTGCACAAGCAAACAACAACATCTCGATGCAAGGATGGATAGATGCACTGTCTCCGGGCGTAACGAGCATTAGCGCCACTTATAATGACACCAGTATCCAAACGACATTAACCGTATCGGATGCGGAACTGCAAAGCATCGCTATCACTTCAGCGGTAGATACCTTTGCCAAAGGCACGCAGAACCCGCTCCAAGCGATTGGAAATTACACGGGAAACCTCCAGCAATCGCTTACCCACTTTGTAAATTGGACAGTAGATGACGCCAGTATTGCAACGATAAGTAATGCCACTGAAAGCAAAGGTATTGTGTCAGGTCTGCAAACGGGTAATGTTAATGTAAGCGCATCTTTTGGCAGCCAAACCAGCATTGCATCATTTACCATTGTAGACGATCCAACGCTCGCTGTTGGACTCGCATTTGCGGCCATCCCTAACGTGATTCTCAATAACGGAGCAGACCAAACAAGCCTCCATTTTTTTGTACGCGCTGCGGATATTGACTCGCGAGTAGCCGATACAACCGAACTCGCTATTGAATTAATAGAAGGGCAAGCAAGCTTTGCGAGCAATGTCACCACGCAAAATGGTCAAGCAACCATCCTATTAAGCTCAACTTTCGCGGGCATCATAAAATTGAAGATCAGTGTAATTGGGACTACCATCACAAGAAATATCTATTTATACTCAACCGATGATCTTGCAACAACGATTGGTGCCTGGATATCCGTCAAACCGATACTGGATGGCAATATTCTAAAAACAGGTAGCCAGATATTGTTTACCATCGCCAACGGCGTCCTCAGATCTTATTCACTGATTGCGTTTAGCATTTATAATGACAGCGAGCTACTGCAAACATTTGATATCGCCAACAGCGATATAGATGAAAGCAGAAAATTTTTAACTCCAGGAAAAACAACCTCTGCGTATTATAAAACACCAAAAGACATTATCGAGCCCAAACTAGCGCTTATTTATGAATTAAGAGATGATGCCAGCGGCAGCACTTTTGAATACAGGGTGAACATAGGTTTTTAATTCGTAACGAACTCAGCCCACCTTTTATTTCTCCGATGACTGCGTTTACCCGCAAGAGGCACCGAGGAAAAGCGCTCATTTACTCGAGTAAATGCGCATTTTGAGTTTCAATTTAACGCAGTTTACGCTCGCTAGATAACTTAATCAGAGGTTCCCTCGGTAAAAGGCTATTTTGGCATCAAGCAATGAACTCCAATCCGCCCATATACGCTTTTAAAACATCCGGAACCGTTATGCTGCCATCGGCATTCTGGTAGTTCTCCATAATAGCAACAAGCGTTCGTCCCACAGCCAGTCCTGAACCATTCACTGTGTGCACGAGTTCCGGTTTTTTACTGACCGGGTTGCGCCAGCGTGCTTGCATATTTCTCGCTTGAAAAGCTTCAAAGTTACTGCATGAAGAAATCTCGCGATACTTGCCCTGCCCGGGCAACCATACTTCTAAATCATACGTTTTTGCGGCATTAAACCCAATATCCCCAGCGCATAAATTCATCACCCGATAAGGCAATTCGAGTTCTTGCAAAATACTCTCAGCATGCCCCGTTAATTCCTCTAATACGGTATAAGATTCCTCGGGTTTTACGATTTGCACAAGCTCTACTTTTTCAAACTGATGTTGCCGAATCATACCCCGAGTATCACGCCCATAAGACCCTGCTTCACTGCGAAAACAAGGTGTATGCGCCGTCAGTTTCAGCGGTAACTGAGACGCATCCAATATTTCATCTCTTAGCATATTTGTTAGTGGAACCTCGGCTGTGGGAATCAAATAAAATGGCTTAGCGGTTTCCGAATGCTCCTTGATAACAAACAAGTCTTCTGCAAATTTTGGTAATTGTCCGGTTCCACGCAAACTTTCTGCGTTAACCAAATAAGGTACATAGGTTTCGGTATAATCATGGTCTTGAGTATGCTTATTCAACATAAACTGAATCAAGGCACGATGCATTCGTGCCAACGATCCAGATAATGTCATAAAACGCGAACCGGTTATTTTTACCGCCGCCTTAAAATCAACAAGCTGCAATGCCTCTCCAAGATCAGCATGGTCTTGCGGTGCAAAATCAAATTGACGAAGGCTACCCCAACGACGAACTTCCGCATTGTCATCTTCGCTTTTTCCATCCGGCACCGTGGCGTGAGGAAGGTTTGGAATTGAGATCAAAAAATCATTGAGCTGTTGTTTAAGCTGACTAAATTGCTCTTCATTTTTTTTTAGTGCTGCGCCAAGTCCATCCACTTGTTGCAGCAAAGGCGTAATATCCTCGCCCGCTGCTTTAGCCTGGCCAATATTTTTTGACTTAGCATTTCGTTCAGCCTGTAACTCTTCTGTTTTTTGCTGAATTTTTTTGCGTTTATTTTCCAACGAAGCATATGCACGTATATCAAGCTGAAAACCACGCCGCGCTAATTGCGTTACCACAAAATCCAAATCGTTACGCAATAGTTTTTGATCCAGCATTATTTATTTCCCTTTATAACATCATCTCAGCAGACCAAATAAGCACATGTTCTGCGGTTAAATTATTTTTTATCTTTTCTAGCACTTGAACGACCTTTTCGGGTTGATCAAAAAACTCTACAACTACCGGCAAATCCAATGATAAATCCACAATCGAAGCATCGTGGACTATACCCGAAGGGCCAAATCCTGTTATTGCCCGAAAGACGGTAACTCCACGTAGCGGTTTTATTTGCTTTAATTCCGCTAAGATATGCGCTAAACGACCATCCCCTTCGGATAAGTATATTCTGACTACTTTGACGCTAATCAACTTCATATCTGCCTACCGACTAACATACCCAACCAAACTGCAGCAATACATAAAACAACACTGAGCACGACATTAAGCCCTGCCTTGAGCAACTCCCCACTATTTAAAAGATGCAAGGTTTCTAATGAAAATGTAGAAAATGTGGTAAAAGCGCCAAGAAACCCAATCATGATTAAGCCACGCCATTCAGGCCCTAGATTAAAACGCTCTAATAACATGACAAACATAAACCCCATCAATAAGGAACCCACAATATTAACGAGTAAGGTTCCATAAGGAAAACCTCTTCCCATCACACTATGCACCCACTGCGATGACCAAAAGCGCAACAATGCACCTAAAGCACCTCCGCTAGCAATCATCAATGTTTGGGTCACAGTAAATCCTCATAGGTGGTTGGATCAATAATCATCGGTAGATGACGCAACGATTAGCAAAAAAAACCCTGCCATCAAGTGCACTGAATAAACTGACAGGAAAAGCCCATCATCTACATCTCATTGCCTTTGTGACACATAATATTCAAGACTTTGTTTCCTGATAAGCTCGGTCTTGTGCACGCAAAGCCTCCATGCGTAACTTTATTTTTGCTTCCAGCCCACGCGGCACCGGTTCATAATATGTCGTTGCTGGCATCTCATCAGGAAAATAGCTTTCTCCCGCCGCATATGCATCCGGTTCTGCATGCGCATATCGATACGCCTTTCCATACTCCAGTTCTTGCATGAGCTTTGTCGGGGCATTTCTTAAATGCAGCGGCACATCGAGTGAGCCGAAGTTTTTTGCATCTTCCATTGCTGCATTAAAGGCCTTGTAAACCGCATTGCTTTTAGGTACAGATGCTAAATACACAATTGCCTGTGCCACCGCGAGTTCACCCTCAGGCGAACCCAAGCGTTGTTGCACATCCCACGCACTCAGCGCCAGCTGTAAACCACGCGGATCAGCATTCCCTATATCTTCACTCGCCATTCTGACGATACGCCGCGCGATATATAAAGGATCGCAGCCACCATCCAACATACGACAAAACCAGTAAAGCGCAGCATCGGGCGAAGAACCTCTCACCGATTTATGCAACGCCGAGATTTGATCGTAAAAGGCCTCTCCGCCTTTATCAAAGCGTCGAAAACCACCTTTTAAAACTTCCTCTAATAAGCTGGAATTGACAATTTTGATCGAATCAACCTCGGTAGAAAGATCAATTAATATTTCTAAAAAATTAAGCGCTCGTCGTGCATCACCATCAACACCGTGTGCCAGTTTATCCCTTAGCGGCTCATCGAAAGAAATGGATTGTTGCCCATAGCCGGATTCTACATCACCTAGCGCGCGGTCGATGATAAAGCGTATTTCCGCAACCGACAGCGGTTTTAATACATAGACACGCGCACGTGATAACAACGCATTATTTAATTCAAATGATGGATTTTCAGTGGTGGCACCAATAAATGTAACGGTTCCATCTTCTACATAAGGTAAAAAAGCATCTTGCTGGGCCTTATTAAATCGATGCACTTCGTCAACAAATAATACCGTTCCGCTACCTGTATTCTGGCGATAGGTTTGCGCGAGGGATATGGCATTGCGAATTTCTTTGACCCCACCAAGAACCGCCGATAACGCAAGAAACTGGGTGTTGCTTTGTTTGGAGATCAATCTTGCCAGGGTTGTTTTTCCAGTACCCGGAGGCCCCCAGAAAATCATCGAATGCAAAATACCACTTTCAATCGCCTTTCTTAACGGCGCAGTCTCACCGAGTAAATGCGCCTGCCCATAAAATTCATTCAGTACTTTAGGCCGCATGCGATCAGCCAAGGGGCGTATTTCTTCGGCTAAACGATCAAACAATCCATTTTGTTCCATTACGCTGCTTGTTCCGTGGCCCTTAATGACGTTTTGTTGTATCGAACACGTCGGCACCTTTGGGTGGAATAAATGTAAAAGATTTTTTTATTACTGGATTATTGATTTGCGTATTTTTAAAAAAGAGTTCTGTGGTTTGACCTAAGTTATCCAATAATTTCATGCCGACCAGCTCGTCGTTTAAAAAAGCCAAACCGATACTGGTAAAACCATCAGACATTTGAATCGGCAATAAATGATACCACTCCACACCATTGTCACCCGCGGCATGACTGACTAAGAAAGTTTTTTCAATTTTTTGCTCTCGACTTAATAATAAGGCCGGTGTATTACCCAAGGTAACATCAAAATCCTTAATCGTTACTTGCTCAAGATCAGCATCATAAATCCAAACCTTTTTTCCATCCGATACAATATTCTGCTCATAGGGCTTTAAATAATCCCAACGAAATTGATTCGGTCGCTGGATCACAAATTTACCGCTGGATGCTTCGATAACCGCAAATTGCACATTTTTTACCGACTGCTCAAAATCACCACTAAATGTTTTCAATTTATCAAAATAATTCTGTAGTTTTTTTACCCTATCATCTGCGCTAAGCAATCCCGAAAAACCGCTCAGCAAAGCAAATATGACAAAACTCAGTATATTCTTTTTCATTTTTTATCTTCGTGTCCTTAGCATCTATTGGCTTTTCATAGTGTAATGATTAATTACATCGGTGGCGACAAAACTTCTCTTTGCCCATTGCTGAGCGGCGAACTCACCACGCCTGCTGATTCCATGGCTTCCACCATGCGCGCTGCCCGATTGTATCCAATTTTTAATTTTCTTTGCACACTGGATATAGAAGCCTTGCGATTTTCAATCACAAATGAAACCGCTTGATCATACAAGGGGTCAGCCTCAGGGTCATCGCTCTCCGGCTCACCAGGGACAAAAATACCTTCGGCTAATGGATCACCCGATAGTATTGCGTCATTATACTCTGGTTTACCACGCCGTTTAAGATCATTAACCACGTTATGAACTTCCTGATCAGCAACAAAAGCGCCATGATAACGCGTTGGCACGCCACCTCCGGGGGTCAAAAATAGCATATCACCGTGCCCTAAGAGCTGCTCAGCCCCCATTTGATCGATAATAGTCCGCGAATCTATTTTTGAGGAAACCTGGAATGAAATTCGCGTTGGAATATTGGATTTAATCAAGCCCGTTAACACATCTACCGATGGGCGCTGGGTAGCAAGAATCAAGTGTATTCCAGCCGCACGTGCCTTTTGCGCAAGACGTGCAATATATTCCTCAACTTTTTTACCAACAATCATCATCATATCTGCTAACTCATCAACAATGACAACGATATTGGGTAATGTATCTAGCGCTTCTGCCGGTTCGGTGCTTGCTTCCAAATGCAAGGGATCTAATATGGGCTCGCCTTTTGCCACCGCATCTTTCACCTTTTTGTTATAACCCGCCAAGTTTCTTACACCCAGCATAGACATTAATTTATAGCGTCGCTCCATTTCCGCAACACACCAACGCAAAGCGGTTGACGCATCCTTCATATCGGTCACAACGGGGGTTAATAAGTGCGGAATACCATCATATATCGAAAGCTCTAGCATTTTAGGATCAATCATAATCATTTTGACTTGTTTCGGCGTTGCATTAAACAAGATACTCAAAATCATCGCGTTGACCGCAACCGATTTACCAGAACCGGTGGTACCTGCGACCAAAAGATGCGGCATTTTTGCGAGGTCAGAAACCGCGGGATGCCCACCAATATCTTTACCCAAAACCAGGGTCAATGGCGAACCAGCGTTTTCATATTCTTTGGATTGCAAAACTTCAACTAAGCGTACAATTTCACGGTGCTCGTTTGGTATTTCCAAACCAATGACTGATTTGCCGGGAATAACATCGACTACACGCACACTCACCACCGACAAACTACGTGCTAAATCTTTTGCCAGATTAATCACCTGGCTTCCCTTCGTACCCGGTGAAGGCTGTAATTCATAACGTGTCACAATAGGCCCAGGGTAAACCGCGACAACTTCGGCTTCGATATTGAAATCTTTTAACTTTAACTCCACCTGCCGCGCCATAGCTTCCAGCGCTGCCGGCGCTATTTTATGTTTTGAAACCTGCGGTTGCTCCAACAAATCCAATGTGGGCAATGCATCATTAGTCGATCCCTCGAACAACTTCATTTGTTTTTCTTGCAATTTTCTAACACTGCGCACCGGAGCGGGCTTTGAAGGCGGCATAATACTCGGTGCAATGCGTTTATGATTTTTTATGCGATCTTGCTGTACCACCGCAATCCGTTGTTTTTTAGCCGTACGCGCGATT
Source organism: uncultured Ectothiorhodospiraceae bacterium (assembly GCA_964636675.1). GTDB lineage: Bacteria > Pseudomonadota > Gammaproteobacteria > S012-40 > S012-40 > JALUUH01. The sequence continues at coordinate 10,367 of CAZWUO010000004.1, read as the reverse complement.
TTTTTCTCTCGCATGCGGCTACGAACTCCAGAAAAAAACCGCATGACCGCCATACCGATTCCATCGATCAAACCCAACCAAGACAAGCCTGTCGCGAGACTAATGCCAATAATCAGCAACGCCAATAAAAATAAAGTGCCGCCTACCGGGTTAAAAACACTGACTAAACCATCACTGACCAATGCACCAAGCAATCCCCCATTGTCCGCTGAAAATTTAGAATGCAGATCGGCAAAGTGTAAATTAGCAATGCCCGTGCTGGCGCCCAGCGTCATTAAATAACCGACCGCACGCACCACACTTATATACTTGGGGGTCTCGGTCGATCTTGCGGAGCGTCCTCTGAATAAACGCCAACCTATAAACAATACGGTCAGCGGAATAACATAGGCCAAATATCCTAACAAGAAAAAACTAATATCCGCAAACCATGCCCCGACAATACCACCCGCGTTGCTCACGGTTTCTGACACCGTACTGTGCGACCAAGCGGGATCGGTCGAATCAAAGGTATATAACGCAACAAATAAATAAATCGCAACAACCGCGAATACGATAAACGCAGCTTCTCTTAAAGCTCGATGTAATTGACTGGTAAAAGACACGTGATTAACAAAATCTCCTAAAAAACATCCTCAACATTCACTCAACCTTATTCTAACCACGCCTAAGATTCACAAGACCTGTAAGGCAAGCGGGAAAATTATATGATGCGTGATTAAAGTAAAAACTTGGTAAAAAACTCGAAAGTAAACCCGTATTTTACACGAGTACCGTCTACTGACGTTTCATTTCTCACCACTAATGACTAAAAAAAGACCAAAAGCTTCCTCTAATACCACCGTTAAGGAAATCACATGTTCGGAAACAATTTCTGCAACACAGGATGGATTACTTTGCCATTTTCCACATTAATACCGGCGCGCAAACTCGATTCAGCGCGCCAATTTTCTTTGGCTAGTTTTAATACAAAAGGCAATACGCTGGCCGAAAGCGCCTCTGATGCCGTACGCGGTACGGCACCCGGCATATTCGTCACCCCAAAATGGGTAACACCATGCAGCTCAAAGGTAGGATCTGCATAAGATGTTGGCTTAGTCGTCGCAACACATCCTCCTTGATCTACCGAAATATCAATAATAACACTCCCCTGCTGCATTTGCTTAACCATGGCTTCAGTCACAATATGCGGCGCTTTATCCGCCGGAACGAGGACTGCACCAACCAATAGATCAGCACTCACTACTGCCGCCGCAATTTCAGATGAAAATGGATATAAAGCAGTCACATTAGCCCCTATGCTGCGCAAAAATTCCTGTTTTAACCGGTTAGGATCAAATACCATCACATTTGCTCCCAAACCTGCAGCGACCACGGCGGCATTGAATCCAGCGACACCACCGCCGATAATGACGACGTTGCCGCGTTTCGCTGCGGCTAAGCCGCCTAATAAAACGCCTTTTCCGCCTTGCGGCCGATGCAATAAATTCATTCCAATTTGTATGGACAGGCGACCCGCAATATCGCTCATCGGAGCCAGCAAAGGTAACAAACCATCCGCCTCAAGCGATTCAAATGCAACCCCAGTAAGGCCTATCTGCAATAAGCGCAGGGTTAATTCAGGCGCCGCAGCCAAATGTAAATAACTAAACAATAGATGATGTTTTTGCAACAAATCAAGCTCAGGCCCAATGGGTTCCTTTACTTTTACAATCATCTGACTTTGCGCAAAAAGCGCATTAGCATTGGGTAGAATTTGTGCTCCTACGACTTGATAATCGACATCCGAATATCCACTCAATTCACCACTGCCTTGCTCAACGAATACCTCATGTCCCGCTTGTATCAACGACGCACAAGCCGCCGGTATCAAACCTACACGAGCTTCGAGAATTTTTATTTCCTTGGGCACCCCTATTTTCATTTGTGCTCCTTTACCCGATGTTCATCATTCCGTAAAATATACGTATCATAATGCAAATATCAGACACGCTACTATAAATTTTGGAGTATAAATATATGGCTTCCCCCAAACATTGTAAATTGCTTATTTTAGGATCTGGGCCTGCTGGCTATACCGCTGCTGTTTACGCTGCTCGAGCCAACCTCAAACCTGTGCTAATCACAGGTATTGAGCAAGGAGGCCAATTAATGTCAACCACAGATGTGGATAACTGGCCCGGTGATAACAAAGGAGTGATGGGGCCTGAATTAATGGATAGGATGCGCCAACACGCTGAGCGCTTTGAGACAGAAATTATATTTGATCATATTAATCATGTTGCATTAAATCAAAAACCTTTTCTACTTAAAGGTGATGCAGGTGAATACACCTGCGATGCACTCATTATTGCTACCGGCGCTTCCGCAAAATACCTCGGATTGGAATCCGAGGAAAGCTTTAAAGGCAAGGGCGTTTCCGCCTGTGCAACCTGTGATGGTTTCTTTTATCGCAACAAACCGGTCGCCGTGATTGGTGGCGGCAACACCGCCGTAGAAGAAGCCTTATATCTATCTAATATCGCCTCCCACGTGACGGTTGTACACCGTAGAGACAAATTTAGCTCCGAGAAAATATTATCCAAGCAACTTCTGGAAAAGTCTAAAAGTGGTAATATCAGCATCGAATGGAATTGCGAACTCGACGAAGTACTGGGGGATGATATGGGGGTAACTGGAATGCGGATCAAAAGTCGTAAGAATGACTCAACTAAAGATATCACACTTGATGGTGTATTTATCGCGATTGGGCATTCCCCCAATACTCACTTATTTGAGAACCAACTTGCCATGGAACACGGTTATTTGAAAGTGCAAAGTGGATCCCAAGGCAATGCCACAGCGACAAGTATCCCAGGCGTATTTGCCGCGGGGGATGTCATGGATCATATCTACCGCCAAGCAATTACATCTGCGGGAACAGGATGTATGGCGGCACTTGATGCTGAGCGTTATCTTGATAATCTAAACGCTTAATTTTTGCTGTTCTCGGTACACGATAATATTTGTTTGCTGATTGCTAAAAAAAACTTCCAATAATGCCAGCGCCTTTTGTCATCCCTCCTAATGATCAAAGTCCAACATTTCCGGATGTAGAACTCGCGTTATTAGAACCAAATGGCCTGCTGGCTATTGGGGGAAACCTCTCCCCCGCAAGACTGCTAGGCGCTTATCAGCAAGGAATTTTCCCGTGGTTTAACAACGGCCAGCCTATTCTATGGTGGTCTCCCGATCCGCGGCTAGTATTGCATCCCGATAAACTATATCTCTCGCGTAGTTTAAAAAAACGCTTAAAAAAAAATGAATTTACGATCACCCTAGACCAAGCATTCTTACAAGTCATAACACAATGTTCCTTGCCCCGCATCAATCAACCTGAGACTTGGCTCACCGAGCAAATGCGCGATGCCTATTTACTGCTACATAACATGGGATGGGCACATTCAGTCGAAGCCTGGCAGAACAACAAACTCGTAGGTGGCCTCTACGGCATAGCAATGGGCAAAGTCTTTTTTGGTGAATCAATGTTTGCTCATCAAACAGATGCGTCAAAAGTAGCATTTGTGTCTTTAGTCAAGTATCTCAAACAACGCGAATTCGGACTTATTGACTGCCAAGTCGAAACCGCTCACTTAATCAGCTTAGGTGCAGAGAACATAAAACGCAGCGAATTTATCACCCTGCTGGCTAATCTCACCACTCAGAATGTCAACAATAACCGCTGGAAACTCTCCGAATGAAGCAAGAAACACCGCTCAATTTTTTTCTTAGCGCACCACAACCTTGTGGATACTTGGCCGATAAAAAAGCAATTTCATTATTTGCCGATCCAGATGCAGACATGTCGACAAGCTTATACAGTTATCTCATTAATCAAGGGTTCCGGCGCAGTGCAGACTACGTATATCGCCCTCATTGTGAGCACTGCCGCGCTTGTATTCCAGTCCGTGTGCATGCACCAAGCTTCACTGCAAAACGTTCGCAAAAAAGAACCTGGAAAAAAAATGGGGATTTAAGCATCGCCGCAACTCGTCCAGAATTCAAGCAAGAACATTTTTTACTTTACAAAAAATATCTAGGCTCGCGTCACCCAAAAGGTGACATGAGCGCACACAATGCGGAGCAATATTTCAACTTCATAAAAAGCGCTTGGTGCCCTAGCATCCTTTACGAAATACGATTAAAAGAAAAACTCCTCGCCGTCGCCATAACGGATCAAGTAAATGACGGACTTTCTGCTTTTTACACTTTTTTTGATCCTGACGAAGAAAAACGCAGCCTCGGCGTTTTTAGTGTGCTCATACAAATAGAAGAGGTCAAGAAAATGAATATGCCTTATTTATATTTAGGTTACTGGATAAAAGCATGTCATAAAATGAATTACAAATCCAACTACCAACCCCTGGAGTATTTTTTGGATAACGAGTGGCAATCAACACCGGAAACTCCATCAGAATGAATACCAAAAAGTTACCCGCGTTAAAATAGAAGCTATTGATTTTCACCCTTCTTCATCTTGCAAAACCAAACAAATGGCAATTCACGGTATGAGTATCACTCAATGTGCTTTTTTCAGGATAGCGGGTTTTACATTCTGTCGTCGCCTGTGAACATCGCGGATGAAAGTAGCAACCGCTGGGAGGGTTTATAGGTGAAGGCGGATCGCCTTCCAAACGAATTATTGTGGTTTTATTGCTGTCATCCACCGTGGGTACTGCGGAAAGCAGGGCTTGAGTATACGGGTGTTTAGGCGCTGACAAAACCTCGTCTACTTTCCCTTGCTCTACAATCCTACCTAAATACATGACCGCAACTTCATCCGCTAAATAAGACACTACTGAAATATTATGCGTGATAAATAGATAAGATAAATTCATCTCAACTTGCAATTTTTTTAGTAAATTCAGTATTTGCGCTTGTACCGATACATCCAATGCGCTCGTAGGCTCATCACAAATAATTAACTTAGGGTTTACTGCAAGTGATCGGGCGATACAAATACGTTGCCGCTGACCACCTGAGAACTCATGTGGATACCGATATTGATGCTCTGCTTGCAATCCCACCTGGACTAAAAGTGCGTCAATGCATTTAGCGCGTGCTGCACTTGTTCCACCTACGTTTTGCGCAATCATGCCTTCTTCGATGATATCTTTTACCATCATCCGGGGATTCATTGATGAAAAAGGATCTTGAAAAATTATTTGAAACTCGGATCGTCGCTTGCGCAGTGCTTCCCGTGGCAAATTAACTAAATTAGTGCCTTCAAAAAACACCTCACCCGATGTTGGTTTTTGCAACTGTAAAATGGCTTTACCCATCGTTGTTTTTCCACAACCCGATTCACCAACAAGGGCCAGTGTTTTACCCTGCCTAAGCTCGATTGAAACCCCATCTACCGCGTACACCTGCCCAACTGTCTTTTTCAAAAAACCCTTGTGTATGGGAAAATGAACCTTTAAATCATTGACTTCAAGCAATAATTTCAATTCTGCGTTGGTTTTATTTTTGATAATAGCTTGTTGAATATTAGGACGAATATCTAAAGCTTTGGGCTTAAATTCCTCGTCCAATAAAAAACAACGAACGCCTTGCCGAGCATCCACTTTTTTCCATTCCGGAACTTCTTGATGACAAAGATCCCAGGCATAACTGCAACGAGGTGCAAACCGACAAGACCTAAACTGTTGGTCTAACGAAGGCACCGTACCCGGAATAACCGATAAAGCTTCGTCGCGCTTTTCCATACTGGGTAAGGCATCAAACAATTTCCGGCTATAGGGATGTCTCGGCGTGGTAAAAAAAGAATCTCGCGTTGCATGTTCGATAATCTGCCCCGCGTACATCACCGCCACTCGATCAACCATTTCCGAAACAACACCTAAATCATGGGTAATCAGCATGACCGCCATGCCCGTTCTTTTTTGCAGAGCTTTCAATAAATCGAGTACCTGGGCCTGAATCGTAACATCCAGCGCAGTGGTCGGCTCGTCCGCAATCAGTAAATCCGGCTCGCCTGCCAACGCGATGGCGATCATTACGCGCTGCTTCATCCCACCAGAAAGCTGATGCGGATACTCATTGACTCGCTGAGCAGCCTCGGGAATACCCACCGCATTGAGCAACTCAATTATTCTTGCTAGCGCAGCATCACCCGCCAAGCCCATATGCCGATTGAGAACCTCACCAATTTGTGTTCCGACGGTAAGCACCGGGTTTAACGAGGTCATAGGCTCTTGAAAAATCATCGCGATTTTATTTCCACGCACACTGCGCATCGCAACTTCTGAGTGCTGTAACAAATCTTCCCCGTTAAATAATACCTGACCTGAAATATTATTACTCGCTTGACTGGGAAGTAAGCGCATAATCGAAAGTGCAGTCATTGATTTACCACAACCACTTTCACCTAATACTGCAAATGTTTCACCGCGTCTAATATTAAAGTTCACTCCATCGACGACTCGGGTCACACCATCGCGGGTATCAAACCAGGTTGTTAGGTTCTTCACCTCGAGTAAAATATCGCTCATATACTTGGCACCAACCCCTATTGCTTTCTGATTCTTGGGTCAAAGGCATCTCGCACGGCATCAGAAAAAAGATTCGCCGATAAAACGAGAATGAACATAAAAATAAATGCCGCTAATAAAGACCACCAAACGATGGGTTCACGCGCCATTTCCAAACGCGCAGAATTAATCATGTTGCCCCAACTATGCATCGTTGGATCTACGCCTATCCCGATATAAGACAGCACCGCTTCGGCCAATACTAAACCGCTAAAGTCCAACACGATCGCAATCAGAATAATATGCGCTACATTCGGCTGGATATGCTTCCATATAATTTTAAAGTTTGACACTCCCAATGCCTGAGAAGCTTGTACATACTCCACCGAGGTGAGCTTTAAAGATTCTCCACGCAGCATTCTGCACAAACCAGTCCAGCTGGTAATGCCCAATATCACACACAGAAAAAACAATTTCATATCTGCGCGCTCAACATCGGTCTCAAACAAATCCGGATTATTAGCCATATAGACTTGCATCATCAACACCGCCGCCGCTATCAATAAAACGCCTGGAATGGAACTTAATGTGGTATACAGATACTGGATAAGATCATCAATGCGACCCTTGAAATACCCAGCCATGATTCCAAGCAATACGGCAAATGGCAGCATAATAAGCGTTGTTAAGGTACCTATGACGAGTCCTGTTCGAATGCTTTTTATGCTTTGATAAAAAACATCTTGCCCCACTTTATCCGTGCCGAAAATATGATACTTGGGTGCTAACTCGGTAGAAAACCCAATAACGATGAATATAAAACCGATGGCCAATAACACAATATTTAATGCACTATTCGTTTTTCCATAGAGAATATCAAGCACTACCTGCTTATAGCTAAGCGTTGTTTTTGTTTGCAGAAAAAAACACAATGCTGCAACAAAAACTAACCATGCAATCGCCCCAAGTATGATCCCCTTTAGGCCTAACAAAAGAACATCACGGCTTACTTCTGATTCCGGATTTTCCAAATGCGCTCCACCAAATAACAGTCGTGGATGTTCGCGACTGCGGGTACCATCATCGTGTTCTATAGTTTCCTTGGTAAATTGGAATGCGGAAAAAGGTGCGGAATAAGTCTTTTCAACATTCGTTTTAAGCGGCCCCAACCATATATCCAGCATACTTTCAGATTCAGTTGCATACTGTATTTCTTGGATTTTTTGTTGTTGATTCTGCGTTTCCACGGGCAGTCTAAAATGCACCGAATCAAGCAAACCTATCAGCACAAACGTCAGTAAAAATACTAAAGATGCCATACCCAGACGACTGCGTGATATCTGCTTCCAAGGATCACGCAAATGTTCTTTGCCACTGGCATATACGAGAAACCCAACAACCCCGAGAACCAGAATGTAGACGAGTGTATCAGTCCACAATACCAATGACTTAGCATCCCAGATAATATTCGCATAGACATGCATTCCCAGGATTAGGAATGGAATAATAAATAAACGATAGCTTCTATGCTGATAGCTACGCTGATAACTATGCGAATGACTCTGCGGATGACTCTGTTGTAAACTATGTGTATTCATATTTCACTGTAAACGTATGCGTGGATCAACCATCGTGTAGGATATATCCGTCAACACCAAACCAATAATATAAAGCACTGAACCTAGAAAAACCATGGATCGGACGATTGCAAAATCCTGGCTGTTAATCGCATCGATGGTATAACTTCCTAAACCCGGAATACCAAAAAAAGACTCAGTAATTAAGCTGCCCATAAACAGCAAAGGTATCACCACAACTGCACCCGTAAGAATGGGAATCATTGCATTTTTGAGTACATGTTTAAATAATACGACGACTTCAGGCAAACCTTTGGCGCGCGCGGTACGCACATAGTCTCGACTAATTTCTTCGAGAAAAATAGTGCGATACCAGCGTGTTCCGGCGCCAATGCCCGATATAATTCCGATCAATACCGGAAGAATGAGAAATTTTGCGGCATCAAGCCCCGTATCGTAACCGGATATCGGCACCAGATGGAGAATTTTTCCAATCAGATATTGCCCACCAATAATGTAAAACAAACCCGAGATAGACATCAAAATAACGCATAACACAACACCCCATACATCAATATATGTCGCCCGAAAAAAAGCGACAAGCAATGCAAATGTTATATTAGCCAATATTCCAATCACAAAAACAGGTAAAGCAATGATCAAACTTGGCCACATCCTTTGCTGGATATCATGACCTATGTCTCGACCTTCATCAGACTGACCAAAATCAAAAACAAACAAGCGCACCGAATTCTCAAAAAAAATAGTATGGGTAATTTTAGCTAAACCCACTGCTTCAGCATTATAAACAATAGGTTTGTCATAACCACGCTCAAGCTTCCATTTTTCAATCGCCTCAGGAGTCACATGTTTTGCACCGAGTTGCATACGTGCCATGTTATCCGGCGAATTCACCACAAAAAATAATACAAACGTAATCAGGTTGACCCCAATCAATATAGGAATAGCAAATAATATTCTGCGTGCAATATATGCAAGCATCTACTTAGCCTCACTGAGTGTATTTTTACTCACCGAGTGCTCGCGTTTTCGATAAGTAATAATGGCTGGAATAGTGCTTATTAACAAAATAATACTAACCACCCAGATAGGCCAAGTAATAGGAGGATTCCAGCGCTCACGTTGTAACATGCGTAACTTGGGGTCGATGCGTTTATACTGCATGGTATTATGCGACATCAAATTAGGTTTGGCATTTAAATACCACTGATGATATAAACCAAAACTTTTGGGATGATAGCCAAATACCCAAGGGGCATCGTGGCGAGCAATCCCTATCATTTGATCAATTATTTTTTGCCGCTCAGCCCCATTAGGCATGTTCTTCATGATATCAAATAAACGATCAAATTCAGGGTTTTGGTAATTAGCTGCATTTTCTCCGTTACTCGTTACTTTGCTATTAGGCCCATACAATAAAAATAAAAAGTTTTCAGGATCTGGGTAATCCGCATTCCAACCCCAGATAAATATTTGCGCGGTTCCTTTTAGCATTTTTTCCTGAAACCGGTTGTACATGGTATTTCGAATAACGAGTTGAACATTGAGCTTTTGAAATTGTTTGCGATACCAGTTTAAGCGCGCTTTATCGTCTGGCCCACTGGCCGTAATATCTAAATACAAGGTCAGCGGCTTCCCGGTTTCCTGATCAATACCATTCGGATATCCCGCTTCAGCGAGTAGTTTTTTCGCATCATTAATTTGTTTGCGCTGTGGTTTTTCGTTTTTCCAAGCATACACAACAGGATTTATCCCACCCTCTAGTTCACGATAACCAAATATACCTGGAGGAATAGGCCCCTGAGCAGGTATACCTCGGCCATTGGCAAATATCGAAATAAACTCCTCGAAATCTACTGCGATAGATATCGCTTGGCGCAGCTTTCTTGCTCTATCACTTAAACCACCTACCACTAGGTCTTGCATATTAAACCCAAAGTAATAGATTGACGTTGCAACCGTTGTCACTAAGCGGATATTTTTCTGCTGCATATCCGCGGTTAAACCTGCCTCTCCATCACTGGAAAACTGAACTGCCTGATCAAAGCTTTCGGAACTTATTCCAGAGGTATCATAATAACCTTGCAAGAATTTATTCCAGTAGGGAATATTCTCTTTTTCAAGGCTATAAATAACTGTGTCGATAAACGGTATAGATGTTCCTGCATCGTTTAACAAACCTGCCTCCGCATCACCCTCAGCCCCTTCAGCCGGATAAGTTACATCACGATAATTCGGGTTTTTCTCAAGCACCATT
>CAZWUO010000003.1:0-61048 GCA_964636675.1 uncultured Ectothiorhodospiraceae bacterium | reverse complement strand
CCTATAGCAAAGAGATGTATGAGCTACCTGAAGGAATCATTTATGGGGGGTTTCGTTTTGCCTATTATCAAGTATTGCTGACAAAAAATTTGATAAGTTTTCAGGAGTTTAGCGATGCTACCACTTTATTGGAAGATGAAATATCAGATGCTATTGGGGGCGGGGGGGCAGCTGGCTTTGGTTTAGATATCGGCGGACTGTTTGTTACTCCACATTACCAGGTTGGTGGCACGCTTAAAAATATTAATGCGCCTTCGTTTGATTATCCGGTGATTGGAAAGAACTGTGAAACCGATGCTTGTTTTTCAGCATTGGGCTTTTCAGATGAAATTGATTTAGAAGAAACATATACCATGTTTCCGCAGCTTAATTTGGAGGGATCGCTCTATTCAATGAGTCGGATGTGGGCTCTTTCCACATCTTTAGATGTGAATCCGATAAGAGATATGGTGGCCAATGAATATCAATGGTTTACCCTGAGTTCCTCGTTCATGCCAAAGCTTTGGACTAAATGGTTTTGGGCGCCAGGTATCCGTGTAGGTTACCGCCAGAACTTAGTCGGAACGCAAATGAATTACCTCACTTTTGGGGTTTCATGGTTGATTGCGCACATTGATGTTGCGTACGGATTAAAGCCTTTTGATACCAGTAAAATCGAAGGTCTAGAAGATGTGCCTTTTGCTGCGCGTAGTATAGCGCTGAGTGCCGGCATAAATTTTATGTTCTAACAAGGGGATAAGCGAATGTTTGAAAAAATAAGTTTTATTGCCGCTGTCCTCGCCGTATCAGGTTTAGTGGCTTGTGCGGCACCCGACCAAGACAACGGCTCAGCGGATATCCAGGTGAGTATTCGAGCGATTGATGGCTATGTAACCCGAGGACAAATCTATCAGGATTTTGATCAAGATGGGATTAAAGATACTGGCGAAGTTGGTAGTGCTGCGCAAACGGACAAAGACGGATATACCTCTAGTAGCCCGACAGGAGGAGAGGCTGATGTGAGTGTAGACCATTGTGCTACGGATGCTAAGGAGCCTGAAAACTGCTTTAAGGTGTCAGCCGGGCAAGCAGAAGCAATGGTGAGGGTATTTGGTGGTTACAGTAAAACGATTAGTGAATCGTTTGTTGGTGTTATAAGCCGAAAAATAGCCGTAAATAGCATTGCTGCAAATTCGGTACTTGTCATTTCTCCTATTACCAGTCTAATGTCGACAATGACGGATATTGAAATAACCAGATTTGTGACCACGGAGGCAGGTGGTTTAACCGCGGCAGATATGAATTCAGACTATCTGAATTTCAGCAATAACTTGACTCCCGCAAAGCGAACCGCTTTACTCAAAATGGCATTGCTATTACATAAGTCCGCAGATGTAATGTCTGTAACCTTAAACAGTGCTCTTTTTAACAATCGTTTTGGTGATTCGGCAGGCTTGCCGAGTGATGCAACACATTTGGTGTATTTGGCTATTCAAGAGAATCTCGGAAACGCTACAATTGAAGAGCTTATAGCGAGTAACACCAATGCCGTTATCGCTGCTGCGATTAATAAAATGAGCGAAGTGTCAACGAATGCGGATCTAGCTGGAAGTAATGCGACTTCAAATTCGGCAAGCTTTACCAAGATAGTTGCTTTGTCCTCATTTATTTCAACTTTATTTACAAGCGATCTCACTTTTCCAGCCAATAACCCGAAGGGCGATGCCTATAGTCGTGCCAGAGCTATCGAGGTTGTGGTAAACCTTATGCGCTCTAATAGCATAACAACTGCGCCCAATAATGCGATTAACCGTGCGCTACAAGCTGCCACAACAGACTCTGATTCTGCGACCTATTTAAGTAATTTACAGAATGATAAATTTAGCTTAACGAGTTTAGTCAACAAATTTTTAGCTGGAACTTACGTAGATGCGAGTAGTGCGGATTATAGTGCGCGAGCATCCTTAGATACGAGTTCGCCAATCAATATAGCGGATGGTGGTGGCTCCAGCGTTGGTATAAATTTCAACGAAGATGGCACGATGTCACTCACCGGAACACTCGATCTTGGGGGCGAAACAAGTGCAACCTTTACCGAAGGAGAGCCACTTAACGGGACTTATGAGCAAATTGATGATGGCACTATTGTGATGACGGTTGAACCCATACCTGGGATTACTCAGTCGTATGTGATGAAAACCAATGATGATGGCACCGGTTATTTGGTCGATATCGGTGGTGAGCTTGTGGAGTGGAATTAGGGTCTTGTTGACGTTTCATTTTTAACATGACTGGAGGTGCTTTTTCCCATAAACTCAGCGTAAGAATACCCCCTTTATTTTTATATCTATTGCGTGATATTAAGCCTAGGTTCACGTTTTACTTGACACTAATTCTAGGCCGTGGCATAAAGAGCGCTTCCATGCGGTTTTGATAAAGTAATCATTGCACTTGGTTTTTTTAAGTCCTTGGTGAGCAATAATTGCTCATCCGATTCTCAAGGACATTTAGAATTTAATTTTTTGGGAGGAGACATCATGAAGGCAAAGTTGTTAGGTATATCTACAGCTGCTATGTTAGTTTTTGGCGTATCTCAAGCACAAGCTGCTGATATGCCTCCTTTGGCGAAGAAGAGCGGTTGTACTGCTTGTCACGCTATTGACAAAAAAGTAGTTGGTCCAAGTTGGGCGGATGTTGGCAAGCGTTATAAAGGCGATGCTGCTGCAAAAGACACTCTTATTGCTAAAGTCAAGAAAGGCGGAAAAGGTAACTGGACTGAAGTTACTAAAGGTGTGCCAATGCCTCCATATTCTCCACGTGTCAATGACGCGGATATTGGAGAGTTAGTAGACTTTATTCTTGGTTTAGGCTAGTTCTTACCAGAATAATGCAAAAAAAGCCGGTTTTTAACCGGCTTTTTTTATTGGTTTTTCCTTAGAACTTAGAAGAAGGAAGCCCTATTTTACCAACTAAATATGACCCAAGAAGGAATCAACAAATTGGGTTCCATGCCGTTTTTGCGACTTTCTAATATTCCATCGCCATCTGTATCGACTAAATAGTATGGAAAGCCTTTTTTAGGTGTGATTTTAATCATATATACCTGGCCATTAGATTTAAATTCTTGAATACGAGAATCTTTTTTCTCCTGAATAATTATTCCTTGTACACCATCTTCGATATTTAAAGAATCAATGTCATTTGCATAAGCCAGCGGGCAAAGAGTTAACAAGACTATTGTTAGTGCTGGGTGAATTAGTTTGGGTGAAAGTTTTTTCATAACCTGATTATAATCCTAGAATCCGCCGTTGGACAAGCTCACCCGATAGTGGTGAAACTCCCAGCTCACTGTTATAACATGCATTACAACAAGTTATCCCTCGTGTGAGCGCTCAACTGCGGATTCTAGGATAATCTGATACCATGATTAGCTCAGAGCCTATTGACGTACGGAAGAATCATGGATCAAATAAAACTCACTAACAAGCCCATTATACTGGTTGACGGTTCGTCATATTTGTATCGTGCCTATCACGGTATGCCGAATTTATCGAATGCTCAAGGGCAGCCCACTGGCGCAATTTATGGTGTGGTTAACATGCTCAAAAAATTGCTTAAAGATTATGCTCCCGATGAGATGCTGGTCGTATTTGATGCGAAAGGAAAGACTTTTCGTGATGATTTGTATGCAGAATATAAAGCGAACAGGCCGCCAATGCCGGTTGATCTTACGGTTCAAATTGAACCAATCAACAAAATCTTAATGGCGATGGGTTTTCCCATTCTTTCGGTCGTCGGAGTTGAGGCAGATGATGTGATTGGAACGTTGGCAAAACAAGCATGTGAGATCGATAGGGACGTAATCATTTCAACCGGCGATAAAGACCTTGCACAGCTTGTTAATTCACGGGTTACTTTGATTAACACGATGACAGATACATTGATGGACGTAGCGGGGGTCAATGAAAAATTTGGGATAGGTCCGGAGCATATCGTTGATTATTTAGCCTTGGTAGGCGATAGCTCAGACAATATACCAGGCGTTCCCAAAGTAGGGCCAAAAACGGCGGTTAAGTGGTTAAGGGAATACGGCAGTCTTGCGGAGATTATGGCGCGAGCGGATGAAATTAAAGGCAAAGTGGGTGAAAATTTACGCGCAACTCTAACGAGTATTCCACTGTCACAAACCTTGGCTCGAATTAAATGCGATGTAGAGTTATCCGTCAATATTAACCAGCTCAAGCTTTCTCGACCTGATACGGAGGCATTGAAAACATATTTTCAACTTTACGAGTTTAAGCGTTGGCTGCGAGAATTGCTCAGCGACAATAATATTCTTACGCCGCAGAATGGTCTTAATTCAACAGATCCAAATAGCGACAAAAGCGATCAGCTTGAATCGGTTAGCGAGCAACAAAAGACGCCTGATCAAAAAAGCAATTACCAAATCGTTACTTCTAAAGAAGAGTTTACGGCTTGGCTAACGCGCTTAAAGAACGCAGCACTGTTTGCTTTCGATACAGAAACAACGAGTCTGGATTACATCGTGGCGGAAATTGTGGGTGTCTCATTTTCAATCGCAGAAGGTGAGGCAGCGTATGTTCCCTGCGGGCATGATTATGCAGAAGCACCTGAGCAATTAGATCGAAGCTTTGTTTTACAGGCATTAAAACCTGTATTAGAAAATGCTCGTTACAAAAAAGTGGGACAGAATCTAAAATATGATATGAACGTATTGGCGCGTTATGATATTCACCTTGCCGGGATAGAATTTGACACTATGCTCGAGTCTTATGTGTTGAATAGCGTAGGCTCAAGACATGACATGGATACTTTGGCATTAAAATATTTAGGTCATAAAACGATCCATTTCGAAGATGTGGCGGGTAAAGGAGCTAAACAGCTAAGCTTTAATCAAGTCGCTATCGAGCAAGCGGGGCCTTACGCTGCTGAAGACGCAGATATTACCTTGCGTTTGCATCATGTTATGTGGACTCAACTAAAACAGCAAGAAAGTCTGAGCAAAATATTTTCTGAATTCGAATTGCCGCTAATTGCAGTTTTATCGCGTATGGAACTCAATGGTGTGCTCATTGACAAAGATTTGCTTGCCCTGCAGAGCGTAGAGTTAAGTACTAAACTGAAAGCCCTCGTTGATGAAGCGCATGTTTTAGCGGGCGAGTGTTTTAATTTGGCCTCACCCAAACAAATCCAGAAAATATTATTTGAAGATCAGCGTCTGCCTATTATTAAGAAAACCCCAAAAGGCCAGCCGTCTACTGCAGAAGATGTGTTGCAAGAGCTCGCTTTGGACTATCCATTGCCACGTATACTTCTTGAGCATCGAGGTTTGAGTAAATTGTTATCCACGTATGTCGACAAACTGCCTTTACAGATCAGTGATGTGACAGGAAGAGTGCATACTTCTTATCATCAGGCGGTTGCGGCAACCGGGCGTTTATCATCTTCCGATCCAAATTTGCAAAATATTCCGATAAGAACCGCAGAAGGGCGACGTATTCGCCAGGCTTTTATCGCCGCTCCAGGATATAAAATACTTGCTGCGGATTATTCGCAAATTGAACTCAGGATAATGGCGCATCTTTCCCAAGACCAGCGCCTACTGCAAGCTTTTAATAATGGAGAAGATATTCATCGCATCACTGCTGCGCAAATCATGAATATCTTGCCAGAACAGGTGTCCTCCGAGCAGCGTCGGCATGCTAAAGCGGTAAACTTTGGCTTGATTTACGGAATGTCAGCGTTTGGCTTAGGCAAGCAGCTTGGAATAGAGAGAAAAAAAGCACAAGCTTATATTAATCAATACTTTGACGAGTATCCGGGGGTTAAAGTTTACATGGATAACACGCGAGAAATTGCACGCGAAAAAGGCTATGTAGAGACCTTGTTTGGGCGTCGGCTTTATTTACCGGATATCAATGCCTCAAATCACCAACGCAGGCAGTATGCGGAAAGAACGGCCATCAATGCACCCATGCAAGGTAGTGCTGCTGATATTATTAAGCAAGCGATGATTTCAGTCGATCAATGGATTCAGCAAGAATCGCCAGAGCTTAGGCTTATTATGCAGGTTCACGATGAACTGGTGTTTGAAATTAAAGCAAGTAGTATTGATAGTTCGGTAATAGAAATTAGTCATCGCATGCAGCACGCGGCATCCCTATCGGTGCCATTGATTGTTGATCATGGCGTTGGAGATAACTGGGATGAGGCCCACTAATCCGACAATTCATGAAATATTTGGACTTACGAAAGATTTATTTTAGAAAATGAATTCACTGGAACTAATGTGAATGGAGTGAGTCAATATTTACAAGTAGGTGTTTTTGCTACTTTCCCCTCTCCTCCTCCCAGAGAGGGGTAACTCATATAGCCCGATTTACCCAGAATCGGGTATCTTGAAAGCCCTGGTGTTTCTCCCACTGGGGTTTTTTTTAATCAAAAATTCCGGGATAATTTTTATTCATGAGGAATATTTAGCCATTCGGTCATGATGTCTAAGGTTGCTACAAGCCCTGTTTTTTTTAGCGAGGAAAACAATTGCATTGATGCACCTTCAAAGCCTAAGTTCTCAAGTTCTTTTTTTACTTTCTGAAGCTGGTTGGCGGCGGCGCCTTTACTGAGTTTGTCAGACTTGGTTAACAATATGTGCAACGGTGTTTGTGTGTCTACACACCAGTCAATCATCTGAATATCTTCGTCGCGTAATGGATGACGAATATCCATAAGTAAGATTAAGCCTTGTAACGCTACGCGATTTGTAAAATAGCCCGCCATCAGCGTGCGCCAATGTTTTTTGATTCTGTTGGGTACCTTGGCAAAACCGTAGCCAGGCAGATCAACAAGACGACGCGCCTCATCTAATTCAAAAAAAATGATTTGCTGGGTACGTCCCGGTGTTTTACTCGTTCTCGCCAGTGAGGGTCTGCCGGTTATTGCGTTAATCGCACTGGATTTGCCAGCGTTTGAGCGCCCTGCAAAGGCGATTTCCAAGCCTTGATCGTTGAGCAATTGTTTTGGTTCCGCAGCAGCCATGGTGAAACGTGCCGTACGTAATACTTTTTGTGTGGGAGACAGCATTGGTGATTAACGTTTGCCTTTTCCGTACAAATAAGTAGAAAAAGTAGCGACATCTGAACTCACTCTTCTGAATAAGTGGTCTAGGCTTACAATGGCGTGTTCTAATAAATTTACCGCTATATAAGGGTGTTCAACGCGTAGGCGTGTATACATTTTTCGGGAGAGGGTTAGCAGCTTGGTATTAGAATCCAAAGCTTTCATTCTCACGGAACGTGGTTCCATGTCAAAAAATGACATTTCTCCCATCAATTCACCTTCGTGAATTGTGCCTACTATCGTTTCACCGGTTCCTTCATCGTGAAATAGGCCTGCTTTACCTTGAATAAGAAAAAATAAAGAGTCACCTATTTCTCCAATATCAGCGATAATTTCATTTTTTTTATAGGTAAGAACCTCGGTATAATCGAGGAAAAGTTGAACTTCTTTTACGGTGAGTGAGTCGCATAAGCGCTGTTGTTTAAGTAAGTCTACTAAATTAATTTTATCTGAAGTCATGTTTTAAGGCCTATTTTTGCGGAATTTATTATGGAATGTGGTTTATTTCGTATATATTTATACCGGATGCTGGTCACTGGATTATTCCAGAAATGTGTTCTACATCAATATTATTAAGATCCTGCGGATAGTGTCAGGATCCAGGTATAATACCAAATAGTTTATTATTCACCTAGTTTGTACCGTTTACAGGGGGTTTTTTAGCATGCGTGTTTTTCGTTTAGTCACCTTAGTGGTTTTTTCCCTGGCTTTTACCATGCCAGTGTTCGCCGAGGAATATAAAGAAGGTGTGCACTATGAGCGGCTATCAGCTCCTCAGCCGACGAGCACAAAAGGCAAAGTAGAGGTGCTAGAAGTATTCTGGTATGGCTGCCCACATTGCTTTCGTTTCGAACCCTACATAGAGCGATGGTTAAAAAGAAAACCTGAGAATGCTGAGTTCGTGAGATTACCGGGTGTATTAAGAGCAGACTGGGAAGTACACGCACGCGCCTTTTATACTTCGCAGTTATTGGGTGTATTTGACAAAGTTCATCAACCATTATTCGACGCGCTTCATTTGCAAAAAAGAAAACTAGATACTCAAGAAGCGCTGAGAGATTTCTTCGCTGAGCATGGTGTTGATAAAATAGAATTCACCAAAACTTTTCGTTCATTTGCAGTGGAAACTCGAATTAAAAGAGCAAAGACGTTGGCGAGTCGATATGGCTTAAGAGGTGTGCCCGCGATTATTGTTAATGGAAAATATTTGGTATCGAATAGAATGACTGGTGGGAATGCGAATACGATTAAGGTTATTAATTTCTTGGTTAAAAAAGAAAGCTAGGGGATTTTTGATCATTTAGAAAGCAAGAATGAGAACAAGGCAAAGCAAATGACAATACAGAGTTTAAACATGGAAGTTGTTATTCCTTAATAAACATCATGTAAATTGGCTCTGCGTTTAAATCGTTTGTGCACCCATAAATATTGATGAGGAGATTTTTCGATCTCTTTTTCTAACAGATGATGGAATCGTTGAGTGTCTGTTACTGGGTCATCGCTGGGATAATTATCTAACTCCGGTGCTATTGTAATAATATAACCCGTTTGGTTCTCATTTTGTCGAATAAACATGGGTATAACGCTAGCGTTACCCAAACTTGCTAATCGAGGGGTTGCCATATTGCTCATTGCGGGTTGTCCAAAAAATGGGACTATGCCACTATTTTTTTCACTGTAAGCTTGATCCGGTGCGTACCAAATTAACTTCTTTTGTTTTAGAGTGCGAATTATCGTACGGACTTCATTGCGCTCAATGATGGTGGTGGCATGGTTTAAACGGCCTTTATTAATGATGAGATCCAACAAAGGGTTTTTATTTTTTTGGTAAACTGGCGCAATTTGTTTACCAATTTTAATATGTAGTGCTCTGACGCCTAATTCTAAGCAATTAAAATGCGCGCTTAACAGAATAATACCTTTGTCTTTGGTAAGCGCCTTTTCTAAATGCTCGATACCTTCAATTTTTATTAGTGGAGCTAGTTTCGAATCAGCCAGCCACCAGGTCATGGCCGTTTCATAAATCGCTTGGCCAAGCGATTTAAAATGATTTTTGATAACGTTATTTCGCCACTCAGCATTGTTGTCGGGAAAACAGAGCTGCAAATTGATATTTGCTATCGCTCTTCTTTTTTTACTGAAAATGTAGAGCACATAACCCATGCCAGCACCGAGTTTCATGCGGATAGCTTGTGGCGCCATTACGGTTAGTCGCATGCAAAAAATGGCGAACCAAATAGGCCAAAATTTGGGTTGCAAGAGTTTAGTTTTATTGGGTGGAGTCATTAATTTTGCGAAAGGATTAGCTTTAAGTGTGATAATGTCAGTATTGTAGCTTATTTGTTCGGGAGTAAGAATGTCTATTAAGTTGGCAGAGGCCATTGTTGAGCACCATGCCGTTATTGACCAGTTAGGTTTTCTAGAAGATCGCTTGCAAGCAGTGATTGAATTATTAGCGGCGTGTTTTGCAAATAAGCGCACGGTTTATGTTTGTGGCAATGGTGGGTCTGCCGCAGATGCGCAACACTTTGCATCAGAGTTAACCGGACGCTTTGAAAGAGATCGTAAAGGCTATCCGGCGGTGGCGTTAACGACAGATTCATCCGCACTTACCGCAATTGGTAACGACTACGGTTTTGAGCATGTTTTCTCACGACAATTGGAGTCTCTAGGGCAAGAGGGTGATGTCTTGTTGGTCATTAGCACATCTGGCGAGTCCGCTAACTTGTGTCGTGTTGTGGCGCAAGCCAAACAAATGAATATTAAAACGCTTGGTTTGCTCGGTAGAAAAGGGGGGCGTATTGCATCGCTTGTGGATATAGCCATTATTGTTGATGGCCAAAGAACATCGCGTATTCAAGAGAGCCATATATTTTTGTTGCACTTTTTGTGCGAAGCTTTTGAAGCTTGAGCTTGATTACCCAAGAAAAAGCAACTGGATTATTCTAACCAGGCATTCACGTGTTCCAAGTCATTTATGCTTAGCAGACCCGCCGACATTTTAAGTTTAAACGTATTTAATACATAATCATGGCGTGCTTGAGCGTGTTCGCGTTTATTACGGTAAAGTGATTTTTGTGCATCGAGTACATCTTTAGTCGATTTTGCCCCTACTTCAAAGCCAGCTTTTATCGCATTGAGTGCTTTTTCCGTCGATTTTATTGCCTGGCGAATGGCTTTAATAAAGCTCATTGCAGCAATGACTTTCAAGTAGGCTGATCGAGTTTGCCCTAACGCAACACGTTCGACGGCTTCAGTATGTTGATTCGCAGCGTCATACAAAAAAAGAGCTTGTCTAATTTCTGAGCTGATGCGATTTCCACTAAATAAAGGTAAGCTCAAGTCAAGACTGACCTTGCTTTCCTGGCGTTCTTCTCGATAAGGGCCACCTCGATTATTGTATGCTAGGACAGTTGTTAAATCGACGGTGGGTAAACGTTTGGCCCGAATTTCTTCGATCTTTAATTTGGCGATGTCAGACTGTAACTGCGCTGCAGCGATATTTAGATTTTGCACTTTTGCGGCGTTAACCCAGTCGTTGATACTCGGTGGTGAGGGTGGGACAAGCGGGATCACAGTTTTTAAAAACTTGAGTTTGTGTGTTTCCGAACGTGTAATATTTTGCAAATTGGATTCTGTTATTTGTAGAGCTGTTGCTAACATGATTTCGGCGGCAGAAGCGAGATCAAGCCGTGCAGATGCTTCATGCACCTCCGTTATGGCAATACCGCCGAGATCATAATGCTTTTTTGTCAGCTGGAGCTGTATATTTATCGCTTTTTTTTCCTCGCGTATAAAAGCGAGTTCTTCTTTTTTTAACAGTACGTTAAAGTATGCTGCAGCAACTCGGTAAAGCAGATTTTGTTGTGCAATACGGTAGTCCACTTCTGATTTTGTTTGTTTTGCGTTTGCTGATTTGTGTAACTGAAATGTTTGCCAGTTAATAATGGGCTGGTTTAATACGAGAGAAAATGCGGCATCAGTGAAAGAATGCTCGCCCAGCTGATTGTTAGGGATAAATGCTGATTTATCGAGTTTTTGATTGGTTTGGCCAGCACTTGCATTGGCAGAAATAGAGGGTAGAAAATTAGCAAAACTTTGTTTTTTCAATTCGCCCGCAGCGTTTCGGATGGCTTCAGCGGCTTTAAATTCAGGGTCGTATTTCAGGGCTTGTTGAAAGCTATCAAGCAGATTGGTTGCATAAATAAATTTGCTGCTAATACATAAGATGATAAAAATGCTTAGGTGGTGGAGGTGCTTACGTGTGAAGGGGTTCACGAGGCAGCGAGTTCCGTTAATAACGTGCCATATCAGGATCAACTTCATTTGCCCAAGCTGCAACGCCTCCAGAGAGATTTATAATATGGCTAAACCCTGATTGCTCTAAATAATAGGCCATTTGTAGGCTTCTGATTCCGTGATGACAGACCATGACGTAAGTGTTATTCGAATCGAGTTTGTGGATGTGTTCTTGAAGTTTTTCCATTGGGATATTGATGCTATTGTCTGCAATTTTACAAATATCGAATTCCCATTCTTCCCTAACATCAATTATTACCACTTCCTCATTGGCGAGAAAACCTTTGAGTTCTTTAGGGGGCATATGCTGCATATCAATGCAGAGAACTTAATTAAAAAACAAATTTTGGAGTCGCTCCACAATTTAGCAATGCCGAAACATTCGTTTCAAACAACACATGTTCCTCCCATTGATTAGCGTCGGTACGCGTAATGAGTTTGCTTAGCATTGTGGGTGCTTCGCCTTCTATAACAAATAATCGTCCACCGATTTTTAGTTGTTCTTTAAGCGTTTGTGGTATTTCTTTCATGGATCCATTGACCGCAATAGCATTATAAGGGCCGCGCTCTTCCCAACCTTGAGATGCCTCTCGCTCTGCAGTGGTAAAGTTTTTAATTCCTAGATTTTTAAGGTTTTCTGTTGCGATGAGCAGCATATCCCCATAGAAGTCTACACAGTAAACATGTTGCGCTGCTTTGGCGAGCATCGCCGCCACATAACCTGTGCCAGTGCCAATTTCAAGCACTACATCAGTATTTTTCACATCTAGAGCTTGCAAAAGATGGCCTTGAATCATCGGTGAGAGCATTTTAACGCCATGATCTAACGGTATTTCAATTTCAGAGTAAGCAACATTTTTGTATTTTTCTGGTACAAAATTCTCCCGTGGAGTGTTCTGAAGTAAATCGAGTACATCTAGATCAAGTACGTCCCAGGTTCGAATTTGTTGTTCAACCATATTAAATCTAGCGAGGTTTAGATCAAGGTTCTTGCTGCTCATTATTTAAACGCCTATCAATAAGGATTGTTCATTTCTATACATAGTAAGAACGCAACAGATTAAGCACTTTGTGGTAAATAGGCAACTATTTTCCTAATAGAGGTGTGGTCACGTATGTAAACACGTTGGTTATAGGCGTAACGAAATCCCGCAAAAAACCGCGCTTGGCGAGTAATTATGAGTTTTGACATGTTTTTTACTGGCGTATCCAGCCTGGCTATTGTGTGTTATGGTTTGACGGCTACCAGGGGTGCCTAAAAGCCTTGCATAAGATGAGTTTTTTGTCTGATTGTTATATGGATGCTTGAGATAGGCTGAGATATACCCTTAAATCTAGAGAACCCTGTTGGGTTCTTAGATTAAAACCTGATCTGGTTAGAACCAGCGTAGGGAGGCAGCTTTTTTCTGCCTTTTTACATATTATCGTAAAATTATATAATAAGGCAGTAAAATGAGTGCAATTCCAAAAGAAGTATTAAGTCAATCAGCAAGAGTTAATCAGGCCTCAGTTGCGCCTTTTCCCAATTCCAAAAAAATATACGTTCAAGGCAGTCGGCCGGATATTCAAGTGCCTATGCGAGAAATTTCTTTAAGTGATACTCCGTTAACTTCCGGTCATGAGAAAAATGCTGCCATTATTGTTTATGATACATCTGGTCCCTATTCTGACCCAGCGGTAGATATTGATATACGGGAAGGTTTAGCGGAGGTGCGTGATCAATGGATTCGTGATCGCAATGATGTCGAGGAAGTTGATCAGCTGAATTCTGCTTATGGTCGTGAACGTGTTGTGGATCCATCCTTAGATCATCTGCGTTTTAAAGGACACCAACGAACGTCTTTACGAGCAAAAAAAAATAAAAATGTTTCGCAAATGCATTATGCAAAAAAAGGCATTGTCACTCCCGAGATGGAATATGTGGCAATCCGTGAAAACATGCAGATGGAAAGACATCTTGATTTATTAAAAAAACAACATTCTGGATATGCTTGGGGTGCGCACATCCAAAAACAAATAACGCCTGAATTTGTACGCGAAGAAATTGCACGGGGCAGGGCTATTATTCCAGCAAATATTAATCACCTGGAGCTTGAGCCTATGATTATTGGGCGAAACTTTTTGGTAAAAATTAATGGCAATTTAGGCAACTCAGCACTTTCTTCGAGTATAGAAGAAGAAGTTGATAAAATGACTTGGGGTGTACGTTGGGGCTCAGATACGATCATGGATCTTTCCACCGGAAAAAATATTCATGAAACGCGTGAATGGATTATCCGAAATTCTCCGGTACCAATCGGAACCGTCCCCATTTATCAAGCCTTAGAAAAAGTAAACGGTAAGGCAGAAGATTTAAATTGGGAGATTTTTCGCGACACGCTCATTGAGCAAGCGGAGCAAGGCGTTGATTATTTTACAATTCACGCAGGTGTATTATTGCGTCATGTGCCACTAACCGCAAAGCGTTTAACGGGCATTGTTTCGCGTGGTGGTTCTATCATGGCAAAATGGTGTCTTGCGCATCATAAAGAAAACTTTCTCTATACCCATTTTACAGATATTTGCGAAATCATGAAAGCTTATGATGTCGCATTTTCGTTAGGCGATGGTTTACGTCCAGGGTCAATTTTTGATGCCAATGATGAGGCTCAATTTGGCGAATTAGAGGCATTGGGCGAATTAACTAAAATCGCGTGGAGCCATGATATTCAAACCATGATTGAAGGTCCAGGTCATGTCCCAATGCACATGATCAAAGAGAATATGGATAAACAACTCGCGTGTTGTGATGAAGCGCCATTTTACACACTTGGCCCATTGACGACAGATATTGCGCCCGGCTATGACCACATAACATCCGGTATCGGGGCTGCAATGATTGGCTGGTATGGCTGCGCTATGCTTTGTTATGTTACCCCTAAAGAACATCTTGGTTTGCCAAATCGTGATGACGTAAAAGAAGGGATTATTACTTATAAAATAGCGGCACATGCAGCGGATCTCGCTAAAGGCCATCCTGGTGCCCAAATTAGAGATAATGCAATGTCTAAGGCTAGATTTGAATTCCGTTGGGAAGACCAGTTTAACCTCGGTCTTGATCCCGATCGAGCTAAGTCATTTCACGATGAAACATTGCCAAAAGATGCCCATAAAGTTGCTCATTTTTGCTCAATGTGCGGGCCTAATTTCTGCTCGATGAAAATCACTCAAGATGTTCGCGACTATGCGGATCAACACGGGACGGATGAAAACCAAGCTTTAATCACAGGGATGCAAGAAAAATCAGTAGAATTCAAAACGCGAGGTGGGGAGATTTATCAAAAAAACTAGGGAATAATGCTAGAGACTCGCTTGGTTATATTTTTGATGAAACCCCTTATTAACCGAGTGGTGGTTTAGTTTTTAGTTTGTCCATAATTGTGGGAGAGGATATTAATGTTATTAAGAACTGGTTTTCTAATCTGTATTTTTTTCACCGGTTGCGCATCTGATGAATCTGATAATAGCTTGAGCAGTATGACAGCCGATTATGCTTCTATACAAGCAAAATTGTTTACGCCAACTTGTGCGATATCGGGCTGTCACATCGGAGATAGTGCGCCTCTGGGTCTTAAGCTGGATGCTGATAATGCTTATGCATCGTTGTTTAATGTTTCCAGTAGCAGAAATCCTTCGATACCACGTATTGATCCCGGTGATCCTGATAATAGCTACTTAATTGATGCCTTAGAAGGAAATGCGGCGGCAGTCGGTAGGATGCCAAGAAACAGTTCTGCGCTGCCACAGTCTGCGATAGATATAGTTCGCGACTGGATTAGCAACGGGGCACCTGAGTCGTAGTCAAAAAGAGTATGTGTGCTCTTTAACCCATTGCAAACTATAGGCACAGAACGATGGGCTTAGCGTAGGCTAAATTTCACCGGTATTCGCATCAATACGGCAACAGGTTTTCCATTAATATTCCCTGGCATAAACGTAGATGCATTGATAGCATTGATAGCGGCTTGGTCAAATAAGTTGCCACCTGACTTTTTTATTACGATGGTTCTCACAAGACCTTTAATGTCAAGTAATACTTCAAGTTTTACCGTGGCTTCTTTACCTTGGGCGCGCATTTCTGCTGGGTATACGGGGGTTTCTCTGTGTATCATTCTGGGCATACTGGTCAGCTCGAATATCGGAGCAGGAACGGGCAAGGCCTCTGCGACAGGTTCATTTTTAACCGCTGGCTCAGGTATTACAGTTTTTTCAGGTGGTTCAGGATCCTCGGTTAACATTGGTTTTTTAATCGGTTCTGGGGGTGGCGCTCGTTTTGATTTGGGTTTTTCTACTTTGGGTTTTAGTTTAGGTTTTATCTTAGGCCTGATCTTAGGTGGTGGTTGTTTTTCTACGGGTTGTTGCCAAGCCATAAACTCTAATTTGATAATTGGAGCTGGCTGAGGCGGTGCTGTTTTGCCTAGGCCAGGTAATAGAACAAATAAGCTTGTATTCAGTAGCGAGCCGATGACGAATGCGATGACCCAGTAATTGATATTTATTCTTTTCATATGCCCGAATGTTTCAGCGTTTTTCGGGGGTGGTGGCGATACCGACTTGTTTAGCGCCACCGGCTTTGGCGGCATCTAAGACTTGGATGAATATTTCTGTCGATGCTCTGCGGTCGACTTGCATTAATACTGCGGTATCAGGCGTTGTTGTCAGTGTTTCTTTGACCAGGCGTTCGATGTCTTGCAAATTAATCGTGCGTTTTTGGAACTGTATTTTACCGGTTTCAGAAACTAAGAAAGTTATTTTTTTTAACGCTAATGGTTCGGATTGTCTTGACTCTGGTTTTTCAATAATGAGGCCACGATTTTCTGGAAAAACCGTGGTTACCATGAAAAATATCAACAATAAAAATACGACGTCTATCAACGGAGCCATCGAAATTTCTGAGGTCCCAGCCTCTAGTTTTGGCGGAATGATGGGGTTTTTTCTATTGTTCATCTTATTTCTTTAAGCGTACTAATGTCCTTAGAGTAAACCGCGTGCATGCTTTGCTCGGTAATTGCAAGCACATGCCGTAGTTGACGAACCAGCAAGTGATGAAAAAAAATAACGGGAATTGCGATGATTAATCCACTGGCTGTTGTCAGTAGTGCTTGTGAAATGCCATGAGCCATTTCTTGGGGTTCACCCGTTCCTTGTAATGCGATAACTTCAAATACTTCTATCATACCGGTGACGGTACCTAAAAGACCGAGCATGGGTAATAGAGAGCCAATAATAGCGATGGTTGGTAACGTGCCTTCAAGTCGCGGCATTAGCTCTGCTAGTTGAATATTGAGTTGTTGTGCTAGCTCGTCATTATTTTTTATTTCTTGCCAGTCCATGCGAGAAATTAACATCGCAATAGGACTCACATTTTGGCTAAGCACTTTTTCAGGCAAGTAGGTTTTGCTATTGTCGAATGCTTGCTGATCCTTTAATGCTTGTCTATGCCAAGCATTGACTCTGAGTGCGCGTTCTACGAGCATAATTATCGCTATCCACGCAACCACGAAAATTACCCACATAACCGGGCCACCGCGGCTCATTAAATCAAGAAAACTTGTGGTTATGGACATTATTATTCCCTATTTTGCCGCAAATCAATATGAAAAAACTGCGTAATATTGCTTAGGCAAAGTGCTTTTGTAAAGCTTTTTAATTTGTTAGTCATCGCTAACTTCGAGGCCTCATCATACAAAATAAATCTAAGTTAAAGTCAATGATGTAGCTGGTCGAAACAGTGCATATATCAGTCGCCGAATGAAAATTATCCTAGAATCCGCAGTTGAACGGCGTGCAGAGTACGCTTTTAATCGTGAATAGCAAGACGCGATGAGACGGAATAGCCTGCTATATACAACGATTGCAACGACGTTATTCACGCTTAAGAGCGTGTTATTCATGGCGTAGCACGCGCATCCTCTGAGTGCATTCGATAAACAAGCTCATTCGTTTTCTAATCAACCGCTTAAGATATCTTATAGCGGTCAACTGCGGAATCTAGGATTATGCTAACTGCTCTCATTTCATTTCTTATTATTCTGATTGTGACGGTTTATCTAACAACCCAAATTAATGTGCGTGCTTTTACTGAGCAGCAGGTCAATGCTTCGCGGCGTATTGCGGAACAGAATGCCCAGCTAAAAGCGCTTGAGAGTCAGTTAGGGCAAACCTCTGTTGCCGCAGAAGAAAAGGTAAAAGACGAAATTAATGCTCTAAAATCAAAAGCAGAGGAACAGAAAAAAAAATATCAGGAACTCGAGAGAAAAAACAGAAAATTAATATCCATTCTAGAGGAAATGCGTACAGCAGCATCGAGTAGAGAATATACAGGGAATACTATGGCAAAAATGATAGTACGCAAAATAGACGGTATTTTACCTTCGGGCGAGCAAAAAGAAAAAAACAGGGTGGCAGAAACCCAGGGCGCGTTCTCAAGAATAAAAAACAGACTTTGAGATACTTAAATCTCAATCGCTACGGGTTACTGCTTGGTTTATTCGCGAGTGCACTCGTTAGTTGCAAATAGCTTTGCATTTTATGTGCGTCTAGATCTTGTGCGGTGAGATTCGTATAAGACGCCCTAATCGCGCGATGCATACTCTGTGTG
Organism: uncultured Ectothiorhodospiraceae bacterium; assembly: GCA_964636675.1. Lineage (GTDB taxonomy): Bacteria > Pseudomonadota > Gammaproteobacteria > S012-40 > S012-40 > JALUUH01. The sequence continues at coordinate 42,993 of CAZWUO010000003.1, read as the reverse complement.
CTATTTAACGAGGTATAATCTCCCGCGTCATTGAGTATCACTGCATTACCAATATGCCAGTAAAGGCCTGCTTTTTTAAATTCTCTAGGTGCCAAAGGGGGTATTAACGGAACGATGTCTTTTTCTGCGACATATCGTATCACGTTTATTGTCGCGTATTTTTGAGCACCGCTAAAATCAGTGATTTTAGGTTGTCCAAATGTGACAACACGGGAGACTTGATAGCCCTCGTGACGTAACTGAATGGCGATTGCAACGGCTACAGCGCCTCCTAAGCTATGTCCGGTTGCTTCTATGATCGCATTTCGAGGCAAACGATCTTTTAGTTCTTCGGTAATGGTCTTTGCAGCGGCGGCAAAGCCCTGGTGTAAATACATTCCCAGTTGTTGATTGTATACAAGCTTAAATTTTAAGTCGGTTAGTACGTCGCTTACCGTCGCGGTACCGCGCGCACTAATGAGGTATCGATTGCCTGATTTTGCAAGGAAATAATTAACCGCAGTGTCAGTGTCCAGCTTTGAATGTATGACTTCTAATGAATATTTTGCATTTATTTGATTAATCTCAGCAAGACTCTGATAACTGACATTCGCCAGCTCCGCGTATTCAAAGGCTTGTTCAAAAGAAAGGTCTAACGGTGGTTGCTCTTCGACAACCTCAAGCAGGGCGCAGCTAGAAGTGATGAGCAAGCAGCTAGAAATGAGTAAAAGGTAAAGTCGGCGCATGGTCACGTCCTGTGTTAATGCATAAGGTTTAATTAGCGGAGTATTTATAGCACGATACTTGGCAGTGTGGGTTAATAACGAATAGTATACCAGAGCTGACCGATTATTTCGTGTAAGGCATAACTGCTATCATAAAAAGCGTTGATGCTAGGCAAGAAATCAAAACCTCTGATCGTGGTATTATTTTTATTAAAGCCTTCAAACATAGTAGGTGCTGCGGTGACACGAAGTCCTTGGTTTTCGAACAAACGAACTGCACGACGCATATGCCATGCTTGGGTAACAAGGAGAATGTTGCTGATATTTTCCGCATTTAATATTTGGGCGCTATACTTTGCATTTTCAGCGGTATTCCGGCTTTCTTTTTCTAGCCATTTTGCAGTAATAGCGTAATCTTGTTGCAGAGCAGTCGCCATTAATACTGCCTCGGAAACTCTATCGTCGAGGGGGTTGCCACCGGTTACTAATAGGGGTATGCCCGTTTTTCTATGCAATGTCGCGGCATAACGTAGCCTTAGTAGGGTAAAAGAACTAACGGTATCTCCGTTATATTCCTCCGCGTCGTATTGGCGACCTCCGCCGAGTACTACGATGGCTTGCGCCGTTGAATGTTGAATTTGTTGGTGACTAAGTGCTGGGTATGTTTCGATACTGGTCATTAATAGACTAGAAATAATAGGCAAGCACATGAGGCTGAAAAACGTAATGCTAATGGCTAAGATTTTTTTTGCTAAGCGAGGTTTGTGTTTCAGTAAGATAAGCCCAACGATTAAAGAGACCACCAATAATCCTGGTGGAATAATAAGGGTTTTTATCATTTTGCCGAGATAAAATAGCATGTAAATTATTTCTCTCTATTAGGGTGGTAATTCCGCAGTTTACCGGTTACATTATTCTGTATATCGATGATTTGTCGTTTGAGTAACCATGCTCGGGCGTCATCGGCATCTGTATAAAACCACTTTTCGGTTGATCCGAGTCGGAAGCTATATCCCCATTTATCCATGTCCTTGAACATTGTTATGCGATCGATATCTTGAAGTTTTTCACCGAGTAGAATTTGCAAATAGCATACGCCATTTTCTTCAGCATAATCGCCACCGGCATTGGTATGTAGCTCATTTCTGCGGTCTTCGCTCATGCAGATATAATGACAGGCTTCATGTAAAGCGGAGTGGATAGGGGTGTCGTAGCGTACGTAAAGTGTATGCTCTATTAATCCTGCTTCGCAGCCACCCCAAAAACTACCGGGAATGGTTTTTTTTTCGTCGATGAGTGTTAGCTCTAGTTTATAAAATGTAAATAATTTTCTGAGTTGATCAATTTTTGTCGGGGTACAATAATGCATGTATAACGCTATATTTTGCGGTGAATTGATAATTGGTGATTATACCGCCTTTGGCAGCGAATAGCATTTCATCAAGATACTGGCTAAGATTACCGGTGATTAGTTGGCGCGCTCAATTGCCACGAGCATAGAATACACAATGTTTCTAAATAGCGGAAATCTATGAGTAAAAAAAAATCACTGGCTGAAAAGGCCGACAAGCATATTCTTTATCAGAAATCAGTACAGACTGCGGATACAGAAATTGAATTCGCTTTGCAGGTTTATAGAGAAATCAACGAAATGGAGCCAGAGATTTTTCGGGAAGATTTCTGTGGTACTGCTTTATTAAGCACAGAATGGGCTAAGCAAGGGAAGGACTATCGCGCGATTGGCGTAGACCTATGCCAATCTACCTTGGATTGGGGGTTAAAAAATAATATCAAGCCTGCGGGGAAGGGCATCGCGCAACGAGTGACTTTGCTGAATGAAAATGTGCTATCGGTTAAGGCAGAAAACGTAGATGTCGCTTGTGCATTCAATTTTAGCTATTGCATTTTTGAAACACGTGATTTGCTACGCCAGTACTTCGCGAATGTTCGAAGTTCTCTTGCCGAGGATGGCTTGTTTTTTCTGGATTTACTGGGTGGTACATCGACCACAGATGTGGTCGAAGAAGAGCGCCCAATTGAGGACGAGGATTTTATCTACATCTGGGAGCAAGAATACTATAATCCGATCAATGCACATCTTGAATGTCATATTCATTTTGAGTTTACCGATGGCTCAAGAATGGATAAAGCCTTTTCATATTCATGGCGTTTATGGAGTCTGCCAGAGATAAAGGAAATTTTGTTAGAGGCTGGATATTCCAATGTGCATATTTATTGGGAAGGGTTTGAAGAAGACGATGATCCGGACAATGAATACCTTACCGGTACTGGTGAATATCAACAAATCACAGAAGTTGATCAGCAAGAATCTTGGCTGGCTTATATTGTCGCTGAACGTTAGCCCCTTCTGTTGAGCGCTGAGCAGGCTTAAATGTTGGATTCATTGACAAGCTCGAGCTTGAAGCAAAAACTTGAGCTTCCTTTTTCGCCAATACAAGAGTTGCATTCACCATTATTCGCACATCAAAAAATAAGACTTTTTATTAAACGTGACGATTTGTTAGATACCGCTATCTCAGGTAACAAATGGAGAAAACTTAAATACAATTTATTGGTGGCCAAGGAAAAAAACTATTCAACGTTGCTATCTTTTGGCGGTGCATTTTCAAACCATATTGTTGCACTTGCGGCAGCAGGTCAGCGATTTGGGTTTGCGACGATAGGAATTATTCGTGGCGAGCAAAAATACGAAGATAATCCTAGCTTATCCTTTGCACGTTCTTGCGGTATGCAACTGCACTTTGTTACGAGAGAGAAATACCGCAAAAAAGATACCGCCGATTTTCTGGATGCATTGATAGAGCAATACGGAAAATTTTACCTGCTTCCTGAAGGCGGAAGTAATAGTCATGCCTTACAAGGCTGTGCAGAAATTATGACCGAATTGGCACAACAGCTTGATGCTGTTCCAGATTATGTGGCGACTGCTTGCGGTACCGCTGGAACACTGAGTGGTTTACTTATTGCTAAGCATGAAAACACCAAAATTTTGGGTGTTGCCGCGCTAAAAAATGCAGATTTTCTTAATAACGCAGTGAGGGCGTTCATTCAGCCGTTTAGTATCGCTGAAGCATCGGGCTGGTCAATTTGTGACGCCTACCATTTTGGTGGATATGCAAAGTATTCTGCTAAGCTTATTGATTTTATTCATACCTTTGGAAAAGACTTCAATATTTTATTAGAGCCTATTTATACTGGGAAATTGTTTTATGCAATATTTGATTTGCTAGAGCAGGGGTATTTCCCGGCAGGATCTAAAATCGTTGGGATACATACAGGAGGTTTGCAAGGTTTACAAGGTCTTCCTAGTGATGTGAGGAGAAAATTACTCGATTTTTAAGTATGGCAATGTGGCACGAGTGTTCTTCGATCGAACTTTTTTTACCCTAGGTAGTCGAAAGCGGGAATTATTTCTGGGGATATTATATCGGCGGGGGGATACTTGTTTAAATTGCTTGCGTAAATCTTTCAGAATCTTGACAACGGAAGTTTTCTATTGATAATACTCATTTCTTCAGCATTAACCCTAACAACAGAATTGACTTCACGGTTTTAATTGGAAGAGTTCGTTTTGGAAAGATTTTTATAGCAACTATAACCAGTTGGAGCGGGAGAGAGGCTCGTATAGAGGCTTTCGGCTCGAAACAATCATTAGTGACTAAGTGTGGTGGATAAATATACATGATCGAAGTAAAGAATCTGGAAAAGGTTTTCGGAAATTATGCAGCTGTTTCCGACGTTTCGTTTACCGTTAACCGAGGAGAAGTATTGGGCTTTTTAGGGCCAAATGGTGCCGGTAAATCAACGACAATGAAAATGATTACGGGATTTCTTAGGCCGTCATCGGGTACCGCTATTATCTGTGGCAATGATGTATTAAAAAACCCCCTAAAAGTAAAAAAATCAATTGGCTATCTGCCTGAGGGCGCCCCTGCATACGGTGACATGACGGCAATGACTTTCTTGAGTTTTATTGCCGAAATACGTGGTTTTTCCGGTGAAGAAAAAAAACGACGAATCAATCAGGCGATAGAAATAACGCATCTAGAAAAAATACTCAATCAATCGATCGAGACCTTATCCAAGGGATTTAAGCGCAGAGTGGGTATAGCGCAGGCGATATTACATGATCCCGAGGTTTTAATCATGGATGAGCCAACGGATGGTTTGGATCCAAACCAGAAACACGAAGTCAGAGAGCTGATTCAGAATATGGCCAAGGATAAGGCGATTATTATTTCCACACATATACTTGAAGAGGTAAATGCGATTTGTAACCGAGCGATTATCATCGCCCAAGGAAAGCTCTTATTTAATGGAACGCCAGATGAGCTAGAAGCAAGATCGCGTTATCACAATGCCGTAAATTTGGTATTGACTACCGATACAGCGGGTGCAGTTGCTCAAAAGCTGAAACAAGCCTCGTATGTTGTTGATGTTGAATTTAGCGAAACCGACTCGGGTGTTTTTAATTTTCGCGTGGTGGCAAAAAATGGGCAAAGTATTATTAAAGATATAAACAATATTGCAAAAGAAAATGACTGGCAATTTGAGGCTTTAAACGTAGAGACAGGGCATTTGGATGAAGTATTTAGAGATATTACCTCGATTGAGGTTGCGGGAGATGGCCGATCATGAATAATGTCACGGCGATTTTAAAGCGCGAGTTAGGAAACTATTTTTCGACACCTGTTGCTTATGTTTTTATTGTCATTTTTTTACTATTGACCGGCATTTTTACTTTTTATCTGGGCAGTTTTTTTGAAAGAGGGCAAGCGGATCTTTTACCCTTTTTTTCGTATCATCCATGGCTTTATTTGTTTCTCATCCCCGCGATTTCAATGCGGCTTTGGGCTGAGGAACGCAAAGCGGGTACCATCGAACTGTTAATGACCTTGCCTATTTCTACCACTCAGGCAGTGCTGGGTAAGTTTTTTGCGGCTTGGATATTTATTGCGATTGCGCTGGCATTGACTTTTCCGATTTGGATCACCGTGAATTATTTGGGAAGTCCTGACAACGCGGTTATTTTTGCAGGATATCTAGGAAGTTTATTGATGGCAGGCGCATTTCTCGCTATTGGTTCTTGCATATCTGCGATAACGCGTAACCAAGTTATTGCATTTGTGATTGGCGTGGTCGTTTCTTTTATTTTTATGTTGAGCGGTTTTCCAATGGTTATCGATTTTTTCAAAGGCTGGGCACCTCAAGTAATGATAAATGCGATAAGCTCTTTGAGTTTTCTAACGCATTTCAATTCTTTAATGAAAGGGGTAATAGATTTGCGCGACGTAATATATTTTACTTCGTTCATAGGTTGTTGGCTGTTTGCCAATGTTATTCTCGTTGAAATGAAAAAAGCGGACTAGAGGGAGGAATCATATAATGAATAAAATACGTTTTTTCTCGACTTCCGGTTTGCTACTTATTGCTGCATTTCTATTAATGATTAACTTGGTTTCGAGTTTATTGTTTACCTCCAGTCGATTGGATTTGACCGAGGATAAATTATTTACCGTATCGGAAGGTACCGAAAATATTTTGCAGACGATTGATGAGCCTATAACGCTGCGTTTTTATTTTTCGGAAAAAGTATTTTCCGGTGTTCCAGGTTTGCTTTCATATGGACATCGTGTGCGAGATTTATTAGACGAGTACGTTGATTTAGCTGACGGAAAACTTAAGCTTATTGCAGCTGATCCGGAGCCTTTTTCGGACACCGAAGATGAAGCAGTGCAATATGGGTTACAGGGTGTTCCCGTTGATAATTCTGGCGGTGCTGGATATTTTGGTTTGATTGGCGTTAATAGTGTCGATGACCAAGAGTCGATTGTGTTTTTTCGGCCGGATAAAGAAGATTCCTTGGAGTACGATTTAACCAGGCTTATTTATAAGTTGATAAATTCTAAGCAGCCAGTGCTTGGTTTAGCCTCAAGTTTACCTATTTTTGGCGCTGCGGCTAATAATCCGTTTATGAACCAGAATGCAGGTTCTCAGGAGTGGTTTATTGTAAACCAACTCAGGCAGTTTTTTGATGTTCAAAAACTAGAAACCAATTTTACGAGTATTCCTTCGAATATCGATATTTTAATGTTAGTTCATCCAAAGGATTTAGCTGAGTCTGCGTTGTTTGCAATTGATCAGTTTATTCTGCAGGGAGGGCGCGCAATAGTGTTCGTAGATCCTTTTTCAGAAGTTGAAGTGCCGGTATCCGATCCAGCAAATCCGATGTCTGCTATGACGGCGAGCAGATCATCGAGTTTAGATCTGTTGTTTAAAAGCTGGGGGCTTGAGTTTGTACCGAATAGCCTTGCTGCGGATAGAGATGCTGCGACTCGGGTGAATGCAAGATCTGGCCAGCGTGTGCAAGCCATGGACTATATTGTTTGGTTGTCACTCAATGAAAATAATTTTAATCAAGCTGATTTTATTACTTCTGATTTAAAGGTTGTTAATGTGGCGACGCCGGGCTTTATTAAAAAAGATGAAATATCAAATATTGAGTTCACTCCCTTGTTGTCAACCGGGAGCAAGTCAATGAGTGTGCCGGTGAGTAGCGTACAGTTTGGCCCAAATCCAGCGCAATTGTTACGCGATTTTATACCTAGCGGAGAGTCTATGGTCATTGCTGCTCGAATTCGTGGCAAGGTTAAGAGCGCTTTCCCCGATGGCATCGAAGTTGATGGTGACAAGCAAACGGGCTTGCTGGAGTCAGCGAATGAAATAAATTTGGTTGTCGTTGCCGATACGGATTTATTGGAAGACAAACAATGGGTTAATTTGCAGAACTTTTTTGGTAACCGAATGGCAATTCCACGTGCTAATAACGATGCATTTGTTATTAATGCGGTTGAAAATTTGAGTGGAAATAACGATCTTATTAGTTTGCGGGGGCGTGGAAAGTCTGCGAGGCCTTTTCAGAAGGTTTTGGATTTGCAACAAGAAGCTGAAAGCAAATATCGTGATACTGAAAAATTACTGCAAGAAAAATTGCAGCAAGCCGAGCGCAAACTTGCTGAATTGCAGCGCGAAAAAGAGGGTGGAAGTTCGTTGATATTGAGTCCTGAGCAAAAAGCAGAGATTGAAAAATTTCGTGACCAGCAAGTGCAAACACGTAAAGAGTTACGCACTGTTCAGCATGAACTTGGGAAAAATATCGAAAGCTTGGGTACTACGCTAAAAATATTAAACATTGCACTGATCCCTGTATTAATCATTATTATCGCCGGGTTTGTGGGGATGTACCGTATTAAACGATTGAATATGACTAAAGTTTGAGTTGGAAATTATGAATAAAGGAATTATTGTATTATTTTTTGTCGTTATTGGTCTCGCTGGTTTAACTTTTTTCATTGATGAAAAAGAGGATGTGACTGAAGAAACTAAACTGTTTTTACCCGAGTTGGGAAAAAATATTAATGATGTTGCTTCCATTGATATTCAGGTTGCAGATGGTGAGAAACTAACAGTTTATAGTGATGGCGGTGTATGGAAGCTTAAACAGAAATCCAATTATGTTGTCGATTTTTCACAGCTCAGAAAACTACTTATTGAGTTATCAGAGTTGACGATTTTGGCCCAAAAAACCAAAAAAATGAAGAACTATGCGAAGCTAGGTGTTGAGGATATTTCGAGTGCGGGCGCTACCAGCAAACAAGTCACTATTTACGGACAGGATGACGTAGAGCTTGCCGCTATTATTGTGGGGAATCAAAAAAGCCAGGGTTTAGGGAAGTCTACTTTATTTGCAAGACGGATCGATAGTCCGCAAGTATGGCAGCTTGACGGCGGTGTAACGCTTGCTACTCAAGCGCTTGATTGGTTGGATAAAAAAATAACGGATATTGACAAGGAAAAAATTGCCTCAGTTGAGATCACTCATGCTGATGGGGGTAATGTTCATATCACGCGTGGTGAAAATGAGATCAATTTTTCTTTGCTCGATTTAGCGGATAATCAAACCTTGGCAACGGGTAAAAATCTGGATAATATCGCCAATGCTCTTAACAGTCTGCAATTTATTGACGTTATGAATAAAGCGGATTTTGTTGCTGATTCACTCGCTGTAGTGACTGCAAAGTATTCTTTAATTTCTGGCGAAGTATTAACTGTTTCAAGTGTTGAGATAGATGATAAGCTTATGTTGTGGTTTGATATCGCCCTAAATGATGTAGCTCCGGATAGTTCGCTCGCTGATTTACCCCAAGACCTTGAAGCCTGGGTGTTTGAGATACCTCAGCATAAGAGTGAAAACTTCCGCATGACACGGGCTGCCCTTGTACAAGATAAAACGGTAGAATAGGTTTGATTTATTTGACTATAGGGCTAGGGCATTATGTCTCGTGCATATTTGATATTGCTGCTGATTATAGGTTTATTGTTTTTGATTGCATATAAGCTGCGATCAGTTTCTCAAGTTTTGTCTGTTGCTATGTTTTCCATCGCTACGGTGTTGCTTGTATTATTAGTCGGGGCTTTTTACGGGGTCATTGGAGGGTGATTGATTCGCACTAACTCTTTTAAACAGTTCTTATAAAAAAGCCCTTGCAAAAATAGCTCTTATGAAACAAAAAATGCCTTGGTTCCATGGGCTGATACCGCAGCGTTAATTCTTTCTAAAGCAAGAATATAGGCGGCTGTGCGCATGTCTACACTCAGTTTGAGTTTTAGGCTCCATATTTTATGTGCTTCAGGCTCAATCCGTTGTTTGAGTTTTGATCTTACTTCGTCTTCTTCCCAATAATAGCCTGCTTTATTCTGCACCCATTCAAAATACGAAACAATCACTCCTCCAGCGTTGGCGAGTATATCGGGAATGACGATGATATTGTTTTTTACCAGTATTTCATCTGCTCCTGAGGTGATTGGGCCGTTGGCGAGTTCGCAAATAATGGACGCTTTTATATTATCTGCATTTTGTACGGTGATCTGATTTTCTAAAGCTGCAGGAATGAGTAGATCACAGTTTTTTTCCAGTAGTTTATGGTTTGTCATTTGGGTAGTGCTTGGTGGTGTACATTCATTAAATAATGAACCGTATTTTTTTTTGTTAGCATATAAGGCGATAGGATCTAATCCGCTGGGGTCATATAAACCGGTTTTGGAATCGGAGATGCCAATAATGGTATAGCCATCTTGGTGTAGTAAGCGAGCGCAGTGATACCCAGCGTTGCCAAAGCCCTGGACAATAACGGAAGATTTTTCGGGATGCAGGCCCATTTCTTTTTCTAAGTGCCGAATGACGAGATATCCGCCGTATCCAGTAGCGTCATCTCTGCCTTGAGAGCCACCTAACTCAATCGGTTTTCCGGTGATTACCGCGGGACTTGGTTGGCCGACGATGGCGCTGTATTCATCAGCCATCCATCCCATTACCATCGAATTGGTGTACATGTCAGGGGCAGGGATATCGCGATCTGGTCCAATGAATTTGCTAAAGGCTTTTACATAGGTGCGCGACAGTTTTTCAAGCTCAGATTTTGAGAGCTTTTGAGCGTTTACCGCAACACCGCCTTTGCCGCCTCCGAAGGGTAGATTTGCCACCGCACACTTAAAGGTCATCCAAAAAGACAAGGCCATAATTTCATCGAGGCAAACCGTTGGATAAAACCGTATGCCGCCTTTAGTCGGGCCACGTGTATCATCGTATCGACAGCGCCAGGCCTTGAATGATCTTCGAGAACCATCGTCCATTCTAATGAGTAAACTTGCAGATAGGGTTTCTTGTGGATATTTGAGTTTTTCTAATACATCTGGGTCGATATCAATGTACTTCGAAGCGGTTTTTAAACGACGTTTTGCTTCAGTGAATAATCGTGACACGCGTTATGCTCCTTGCACCTAAAGCTAGGTTTTTTGTAGGGCTATAATAATTAATGCAGATAGTTAGCCGGATTCGAAGAGCGAGCCTATATACCCAAAGTGTTTGGTTTATAGAGTCCTTAGGCTTCTATCTTATACATCGACATCAACGGAGATTAACTTTTGGGGCAAATAGAGATAAAGTTATCAAGCATAGGAAATTCTTTGATCTTTCTGATGGGTTTCTTGCTAGAGGGCTTTTGTATGGTCAATAAATGCCGGAGGCCGGCCTGTTTAGCACTTTGCAATACTGCTACGTTGTCATCTATAAACAAGGTTTTTTTGACGCTAAAGGGTTCAATAGCCTGGAGTTTTTCCCAGAAAATTGGCTGTTCTTTCGGTAAGCCGATATCATGAGCGCAAATGATGTTATCAAAATAGTTGGTTAATCCGGTCACTCTCATCTTTAATTCTAAAGCAACGCCATGAGCATTGGTAATTAGCGCAATACGTCGACCGCTACGGCGGACAGCGAGCAAAAATTCGATTACTCCCGCGTGAATCGCAATAAGGTCTGACATTTCGGCTTTGAGCTTAGGGATGTCTAATTTTAATTCTCGGCTCCAAAAATCCAGGCAATACCAATTCAATGTGCCTTCATGTTTGCGAAATATAGGTTGTAGTTGGTGGCGAGATCGCTCAAGCGTAATCTGCTGCTTTTTGGCGTATTCGCGAGGGACTAACTCTTGCCAAAAATGATCATCAAAATGTAAATCGAGCAAGGTTCCATCCATATCGAGAAAAACGGACTCGATTTCATTCCAGTACACCATAATGGCTCCCAATGTGTTAGTAGGTGAAGTCGCGCAAGCGTTGTAGCAAATGTTTAACATCGAATTTATTTTGAAGCAAGGCCTAAGGTGTCGGTATAATCAGGCGTTTGATTATGCGAGAGGTGTGCAGTGGAGACTGAGAACCAGTTTGAGATTCCAGTGATAATGACTTTCGCAGGAAATGATCCTACCGGAGGAGCCGGTATTCAGGCAGATATTGAGTCTATTGCGTCTATGGGAGGGCATGCAGCCACCGTAATAACCGCATTAACGATTCAAGATACTCAGAACGTGCTTGGGTATATGCCGGTTGATTTAACCACAATTACTGAGCAGGCGCGGGCGGTTTTAGAAGATATGCCGGTTAGTGCGATTAAGATAGGGATGCTTGGCAGTGTAGAAGCAGTAGAAGTAATACACTCCATTCTTTTAGATTATCCTAGTTTGCCTGTTGTTTTTGATCCAATACTGTCCTCGGGCGGTGGCGAAGAATTGGCGGATGGGGAGATCCAGCAAGCCATGCTGAGTTTGTTAGCACCACTTTCCACGGTGATGACTCCTAACAGTTTGGAAGCAAGAATATTATGTTCTGAGGCGGATAATTTGGATGCATGTGCTCATGAGCTCATGGATTTTGGCTGTGAGTATGTGTTAATCACAGGAACGCACGAAAATACCGAAAAAGTTATCAACACTTTTTATGGCAACAGCCGAATTTTAGATACCTATACTTGGGAGCGTTTGCCGCAAACCTATCATGGTTCCGGTTGTACTTTGTCCTCCTCAATTGCCGCTTTGTTGGCGCAAGGAATCGATCCATTGTCTGCGGTGCATGAGGCTCAGGAGTTTACTTGGCAGGCATTGAAAAATGCGCGTCGTCTCGGAATGGGGCAATATTTACCTAATCGCTATTTTTGGGCACAAAGCGATTTAGTGGATGAAGACTAAAAGCGATTTTAAAGGTTTATATGTTATTACACGTGACGATAATTTTTTACTGCAAAAAATCGAAATAGCACTTTTAGCGGGCGCTAAAGTCATTCAGTTTCGTGATAAAAACTTGGTAGCGCATGATAGTTTGCGTATCGCATTGAAATTGAAAGAACTCTGTAGCCTGTATCGTGCATTTTTTATCATTAATGATGATGTTGATTTAGCTGTGAAATCGGCTGCTGATGGTGTGCATATTGGCAAAGATGATGTGAATATCCGGGTCGCGAGAAATCGGCTGCCGGATAAAATCATCGGCGTTTCTTGTTATAACGATATAAATTTAGCGATCAAAGCACAGCAGCAAGGTGCTGATTATGTAGCATTTGGTCGATTTTTTGTTTCACGAACAAAGCCTAATGCGGTGCCAGCAGACAAGGCGTTATTATTGGCTGCACAAGAAAAAATTGTTATTCCCATCGTGGCTATTGGTGGAATTACACCAGACAATGGTAAAGAATTGATTGCGACAGGCGTAGACATGCTTGCGGTAATTGATGGAATTTTCGGCGCAGCTGATACGCAAAAAGCGGCGCTGGCTTATGTGAATTTATTCAAAAGGAAATAAAATGACGCGCTCACACGATTTATTTGTAGCAGCCCAAAAATGTATTCCGGGTGGTGTTAATTCACCCGTTCGAGCTTTCAAGGGTGTCGGCGGAGATCCGGTATTTTTCAAAAATGGACAGGGTGCTTATCTTACCGATGAGGATGGAAATAATTACATTGATTATGTTGCTTCGTGGGGGCCAATGATTGCGGGACATGCTCATCCGGAAGTCATCGCTGCGGTCAAAGCGGCAGTGGATAACGGATTGGGGTTTGGTGCGCCCACTTCAATTGAAACTGAAATGGCGGATTTGGTGTGCGAGCTTGTGCCCTCCATGGATTTAGTGCGCATGGTAAACTCAGGTACTGAAGCAACCATGAGCGCTATTCGGCTTGCTCGTGGTTTTACGGGCAGAGATAAAGTGGTTAAGTTTGAAGGTTGTTATCATGGTCATTCCGATTCTCTTCTCGTAAAAGCAGGCTCCGGAGCATTGACCTTAGGTGTGCCGACTTCGCCGGGTGTTCCCCTGAGTTTGGCGGAGCATACGATAACGCTTAACTTTAACGACATTGCGCAAGTTAGGCAGGTTTTCAGCGAAATTGGTCATGAAGTTGCGTGTATTATCGTGGAACCGGTTGCTGGAAATATGAATTGTATACTGCCTGTGCCGGGTTTTTTACAGGGTTTGCGCGATGTATGTGATGAATTTGGCAGCGTGTTAATTTTTGATGAAGTTATGACTGGGTTTCGGGTTTCCTTAGGTGGAGCGCAGGGGCATTACGAGGTAAGACCCGACATGACAACCTTGGGTAAAGTGATCGGTGGTGGGATGCCGGTAGGGGCTTTTGGTGGCAAGCGCGAAATAATGGAAAAGATTGCGCCCTTAGGCCCGGTATATCAAGCAGGTACATTGTCAGGTAATCCGATTTCTATGGCAGCTGGAATGCAGACTTTAAGATTAGCTGCACAACCAGGGTTTCATGAGGGTTTATCGCGTAAAGCAGAATCATTATGCATTGGGCTTGAAGAAGCCGCAAAATCAGCGGGTATTCCATTGACAACGAATCAGGTGGGCGGGATGTTCGGGTTCTTCTTCACTGAAGATTCCACTATTACAACATTTGAACAAGTGACAAAATGTGATCTTGCGAGGTTTAAAAAGTTTTATCACAAAATGCTTGAATTGGGTGTATATCTGGCGCCATCTGCTTACGAAACGGGTTTTGTGTCGGGCGCGCATTCGGATGAAGATATTTCAGCGACAGTTGCAGCGGCTGAAAAAGCGTTTGCGATATTATAGCTTTTCTGTGCGCAGAGCTTTGAGCTGTTTTAAGCAGAGAACACTCTTCAGCTGTTCTTTGCAAATAGATGTAAGAACCATCAGCCTTTCTGATCAAGGAGCCGTCTCCGCCGAGAAATGGATTTCTTAACCGACTTACAACCTTTCTTTAACTGGTTACAAGATAACCCAGTATGGGCCGGAGTGATGGTGTTTATCGTTGCTATGGCAGAGTCCCTGCTCGTGGTTGGTGTGCTCGTGCCGGGTGCCTTCATTATGCTGAGTTTTGGTGCGCTCGTAGGAACTGGTTTCCTAGGGTTATGGGAGACTCTGCTGTTAGCTTTTCTGGGTGCTGTAGTGGGTGATGCCATTAGTTTTTGGATCGGTTATTACTTTAAAGACTTAGTTCCTAATATATGGCCGTTTAAGAAAAAAAAGCATTTGCTAGAAAACGGAAAAGTTTTTTTTGCACGTCATGGCGGCAAGAGTGTTGTTTTAGGACGTTTTGTCGGCCCGTTGCGCGCCGTAGTTCCCACGATTGCTGGCATGATGCAAATGCGGCCGAAAAAGTTTTTCTTATTTAACATTATTTCCGCTGCTGGTTGGGCGCCGGCTTATCTATTGCCTGGTGTGGCGTTCGGTGCGTCACTGGGCTTAGCTTCAGAAATAGCTACTCGGTTGGGCATATTGTTTGTGGTTCTCGTTGTACTATTAGTCGCAATAGTTTGGACAGTTAAGAAGCTCTCTAAGTCAATAGGCCCGAAATTAGATGCTTGGGTCTTGAGTATTATACACTGGGGAGAAGCGCATCCATTGGCGAAAATTTTAGTTGTTAAGCTCGTTGATTCTAAAAAAAAACCTCAGGGGGCATTGTTTTTTTGGTTTGCCGTGCTGGTGGTTTCATTCGGCGTTTTATTATCCCAAGTCGTCTTTTATCGGTCGCCTTTTTTTGTATCCATTAACTCAATAGTAACGCAATTTTTTAGTGCTATTCATTTCTCTTGGTTAGATCAAGTTTTTAGCGTATTTGATCAGCTAGGCAGTCCTGCTTTTCTTGGCCTTGTATTTTTTACTGTAACAATAGGTTTTATTTACTTTAGGTTAATGCAGGCTTTTTGGTATTTTGTTGTTGCCATGGCTGCAAGCATATTGGTAGTAGCATTGGCAGCATTTGTATTTGATGTGAAGCTTTGGCATATAGTGGTTAGTGGTGGTTTGCTGGGTGTGCTCGCCGTTTTGCTAGGGAGTGAGTTAGGTAAAACTTTGCGTAGAGTATTTTATTCTATCGCTAGTGTATTAGCCTTTATGATTAGTTTTTCGGCCTTGTACTACGGAGATGTTTCTGTTTCGACTTGGTTATTCGGTTTATCTTTTGCGTTAATGATGGTTGTGTTTGCTGGTTTATCGTATCGCCGCCATGCGCATAGTTCTCCTACGAGATTACATTTGCTTATCAGCTGTTCAGGACTCGCTGTGGTGCTTGGTATAGGAATAATTTTTGGTTTTCTACAAGATGAATATCGAAAAACCGCAAGTGCTGGTTTAGGTATTGTAAACACAGATTATTGGTGGGAAGGAGCATGGCGCGATGTGTATAAAGATGAACATTTGCACCTTCTGCCAATTACGTTTCAATGGGCAGCAACGGCAGATCAAATTAGACAAACATTGAAAGTAGCAAAGTGGGAGGAGCCGATTGAGCTTACATTTTCTAGCTTTCTTAAATGGTTTTCCGCAACTAAAGAAATTAACCAGTTGCCGATATTGCCAAAAATTTATGCCGGAAAGTTTGAAACACTGCAATTTACCAAAAGAGGATTAGATGATGACGCGCAGTATACGATTAGATTCTGGCCAGCAGTAACACTGGAAACCAACGAAAATAAAATGGTGTGGTTAGGCAATATTTCGCAACAAAAACTGCTCAGCATCGGTAGCTTCGCGCATTTTCCTGTCACTATTAAGCATGACGTGAGGCCGGGGTTTGTATTTGATAACGTTGAAGATGCCAGCCAAAAAAAATTAGTGAAAATTGAAAGCGGTGCTATGTCTGAAGAGGTTCTGTTAATATCTCATCATAAAAAAATGTGAGCCACAAAAGTAGTCTTTTTGAATAGCGTGTTAATTCCTTACACCCTAGAATTCATGCCGTTGCTTTTTGTTTATCCTGATTTGCCCGAGGGGTTGAAGCATGTGATTGGTTGATAAAACGAATAGGTGTCTCAGGTTTTTTCATAATAAGGTGTCCATTTACCACAGCACCACTTATTATTAAAATATTTGGGCTGATTATATTACCATGGATAACTGCTTCGGTAGCAATGCTAAGTTGTTTTGTTGCAATGATGTTTCCTTCGACTCTGCCTTCGATGAGTATCGAGTCGGCTACGATGTCGCCTTGCCATAAGCAACTTTTACCTAATTGCAGATAGCCGTTTATTTCGCCATCCCCTGATATGTGGCCATCGATACAAATCGGGCCTTTGCTTTTTATTTTTCCGATTATTTTTGTGTCAACGGGAATAGTGATCACAGTAATTAGTCCCTCTGTTTTATAGGTATATATGGAATGCTATGCCTAAAATGTGTCGCATAGCTAAAACGTTCCGCTTGTTTTTCAATTTGATATATTTGCTGGGGTGGTTCTTATAGCTACCAAGGGTCAATGAAAAAAACGAAGCTTCAAGTATCGCTATTTAAAATCGAGATGAAGCATTTGTCCATCAGTTTTTTCTGCAATTTTTTTGTATTCCTGGGTGGTTTCTGGGTCAGAGCGGCCTAAAGGTAGGGTGAAAACGGGGCTTGGAACATCTGAATAATAAATAACGTCATCAGAAGGTTCGTCACCAACAAGTATGTAAGCTCCAGGTGCGTGTGAATTGCGTGCGGCTACGCGTAGTGCTTTCCCGATGGTTTCACGGTTGCCACCAAATGGCGCACCTGACATTAGCTTGTCAAACATTTCTCCGAGAGTTCCCGTATAGGTTTCAGCGATTCCGTCGGAAAACCATGTAATGGCTGAAAGCTCTTTATTTGAACGAATGACGATTGCCCTGAGTATCGGGATGAGGAACGTGGTAAGGCCGTGCATGGATCCCGAAGCATCAATCACTAGATGTAAATCTGTACCCGGCAATTCCTTTAAGCCTTTGATGAATAAATCAAAATCTTTGCGTCCAAAGGTTGCTGTTTCCACGACTTTGTCAAGCGCGCTTGCGCTACCCTCGCCTGCTACGACCATTTCCTCTAATGCGCTGCTAAATGATTGTTTATCGAGTTCGGCAGCAGCGAGTTTATTTTTCAAGGTCTCAATTTCTGCTTTGAGCTTGGGAACTTCATATTCTTGTGCCATTCGTGAAGTAATCAGTATGGTTACCATCAAGAAAATAAAAGTCGCTAGCATCAGCAGGGATACGTCTGAAAAACTTTCGTAGATATTAGTGCTTTTAGTGCGTCGGCTCCTCATAGGATGATTCGTCTTCTATTTTTTTTTGCTGCCGATTAAATACTCTTTGAATCTCGCCCACCAAGATCGATTGAGCTTGTTCATAAGCTGAAGTTCTTGGCGCAATAGCGCACGATAATATTTTTGCATATGTAGGGTTTCGCGCAATGTGTATACTCCATCTTCACTTCCGCCGAGTTCATACAGGTTTTTAATGGCTTTATGGAATTCATTGACAGAGTGTTTAGAGTCGTCAAAAGCGCCTTTTAGGCTCTTGACTCTATCACCAAGCGCTTCAACTTCGACATTTAAAAAACGTATATCGCGTTCTACGGTTTGTTTAAAATCTGCAGCGCAATGAATCATACAGGTCTTAGAGACTATTTCTTGCAAAAAAGCGACGCCATTTTCGGTGATGAGCGCAAAAATACGCAGTAACACACCGCCAAGTACTGCACCGAGCAGTGTCGTATAGAAAGCGGTTCCCATGCCTCCCATTGCTTTACGTAATCCCGACAAGAGCATGTCCTGATCGTGTCCGAGTGCATCGAGTGACGTTGTCAGCCCTGTCAGTGTTAGGGTGAGTCCCATCACGGTTCCAATGAGTCCTAAGGTAATGAGAAGATTGCCTAATACTTCTATGCCATGACTCATACGTGAGAATGCGGAGAACTCAACGTCGATCAGTGCTTCTATGTGTGGTTTTTCATTGGATAATGCGATAATTTTTAGTGAGTCATAAAAACGGTTAACCGTTTTTTTTCTACGGCCGCTGGGTTCTAGGCCGGCAATTCCTTTTTCACTGGCTAATTGATCTTGCAGCTCAGCCTCTATGCTTTCCTTGGTGAGTGCAACGGTAAGAAAAAAACTTGCGGCTACGCCAAATAGGAATAAAAACATAATAATCCATGTAATTTTACTTTCATCTTGGCGAAAAAAAGTGAGTATGTCGGTGTCTAGATATAATCCTAAATAAATGGTTGTTGCGGCAGATCCCCAGATTAGCCACAGAACAAACGTTCGGTATGCGCGGTTCATACTTTGTATTATCCTTTCACCTTTAGAGGTGATATATCATGGAGGCGTAGGCTATTCGGCTTTTTAATGCTTAATTAGTAGTGCAAGGATTAGCAAAACTAATCCATGTTGTTGACCTGAGTCAAGTAAGTCGTCATATAAAAAAATATTATGGGGTCTTTGGTTATCTCAAATTATAGTTATGTTGGTTGATTTTTACGCGTTAATTGTGTTCAAAGTGCCCCTATTAATCTGCATAATTCACAGTTCATTGAGAGGCAAATAGTTATCACCTAGCTGTTTCTTCATTGTTTGTATGTATCGGAGGTGTGGGATGGCGGGAGTTGGTATCCTCAGCAATTTTTTCATCGGGTCGGATAAATAACTGAACCTCGTGATCGACGAGCTTGATTAATGCGCCACCTTTTATGAGTGCTAATGTATCGGTTTTTCCAACAAGATTGGCTAAGTTTTCCGTTAACCCTTGGTTTTCAGGTGCTTTAGGGTCAAATATAATGTGGGTTAAATTTTTACCTGCATTTTCCCAAAAGGCTTCTGAGGTATCAAACCCAGGAGGCAGGGGTAGGACGTCTCGCTTGGTCGCGATGACGGTTCGTCCGGGCCACTGGCTGGCCGCCCGAAAAGGCTCGTTTTCATTTTTTGCAATTTCAGTCAGCGAGAGTATCAGCGCATCTTGAGGGCTTAATATTCCATATTTGATCGCTAAAGCATGGGTTTTTGCCTCAAGCATAAAAAGGGTCGAGACCAAAAAAGCGATGACTACGAATATGCCGCGCTGTCCAATGAAAGAAGATCTTGCTGTGGACTTTTGCAAATCGATAAGTATTGTTAAGCCGCGAAAGACGATGAGAACCAGCGCAATGGTTGCCCATACGTCGTCTGCGACTAGTAGGCCGAGCAGTAAGGCTGCGAACAACATCATCCCAAGAAGATCTTGAATTAGCTTTTTGTAGTCAACGAGAATGATGGTCACGAGTAGTGCGGCAGCAATAATGCCAGGAAGCCAGCGAACGTCTTCGGTGCTCCAAATGACGGAGCCTTGCAAGGCCTTCGCGAGTTGTTCTATTGGGTTTGCAAACCAGCTTAGGTCTTGCCAGCCCATTTTTATGGCAATAGCGAGTAATGTTGCGATGAGTATCCCGACATATATATGCTTGCTCTTTTTTACTTTATCGGGGTTTGTTTTCCACCAAATAGCCAGTGCTATGGGATAGGCGAGTCCAATAGGGTGTAGGGTGACGAGGATTGCGATCCATAGTAATTGAAGGAAATACCATCCACCGAAATCCTTATCGCGAGCGCGATAAGCGTTGTCTAGCCATGCGCCTAGCCCAAAGCCAAGTAACAAGTAAGGCGCTGCACCCATGGAATCGATTTGGCTGATAAAAGCGGGTGAGATTAACAATAAGGCGCTGGCAACGAGTCCGGCTTCTTGTTTGCCCTGTTTTTCGCACCATTTGTAAAGAAAATAAATTGCTAAAAAGCTGATGATTAGACTGAAGACCTTGGCTGCTAAGATACTGCCTGACCAATATATACCAATGGGTGCGAACAATAAGGCACGAAAATCAGGGACGCCGAGAACCAACACAGGGCTGATTATTTGGTCAGATATAGACCAATTCAAAAGGAGTCCACGGGCTGCGCTTTCGTCGAGCCCGAAGGCGTCAAGCCTTAATACGCCAAGTGTGAGTAGCGCTCCGCCCCAAAGAATGAGCAAACCGAGCGCATAAACTTGTTCAGGTATTTTATTGGTATTCATATTTGTTCGCCGGGTTAATTCGCTATTGATTAAAAAGAGCTGCAGCATATCGGAATTGTATTTCTGCGTCATCTGTGAATTTAATGTTTGAGGTAAAGAAATAGTATTTGGACTAGGGATTTAGTAATTATTTGGAATAGTTTGTAAAATTGCGTTTATATGCCTGTTGACTCCATTTTCATTTAATGATTGAATGCCTAGGTTCGCTGTAATATAAATTTCGGCGATTTTACAAATAATTCGTATTTATGTCTGTTTAGGGAGGTGGGCATGTTACAAACAGAATCGGTTGCAATTCTATACCTCTTATGGTTCACAGGTGCATTTGTGCTTGCTTGGCTTATGCTGAAAATGAATTCGTAAGAGTTTTGGTTGGTTTTGGTTCTTTCAGTGTTGGATCAATTTCATTAATTAGCTGAATGTTTTTGGTTGGAAAGAATAAAAATTTTTATTAGGTTTCTGGGAAGCTAAAAATAACTTGGGAGGGCTTCTTCGTTATGAAACGGTTAGTCACCGCTATTTCTGTCGCCGCTTTCGTAGTAGGGGCAGTAGTACCTACATTAGCAATGTCTTCGCCGCAATACCCAAAAGGTAGTGGCGATGTTGCGAATGGTAAGAGTATATATGAGAACGGTAAGGGTTCGGTTCCCGCGTGTTCATCGTGTCATGGAAATGATGGCACGGGTGATGATGCATTAGGGACGCCACGTATCGCGGGTCAGTTTTGGATTTTTCTGCGTAAGCAGCTCGAAGATTATGCAACTGATAAGCGTCTGGACACTACCATGTTTGTTATGAACGATAATGCGAAGAATTTGTCTGCGCAGGATCGTAATGACGTTGCCTTTTATCTTTCAACTTTGGCAACAGGCAAAGTTGATGAATATAAGGGATCTGATTTAAAGGCCCTCAAAGAGCAAGGCGTTGAAGTTGGTTTAAGTCACAAGGGCAAAACTCTGGTAGAGTATGGTCAAGGCAATCGAGCCAAGCCTGTACCTTCTTGCAGAGCTTGTCATGGGTATAATGGACGTGGTGCACCACCCATTTATCCGCAAATTGGGCTTCAAAAGTATGTGTACCTCGTTAATCAGTTGAAAAAGTGGCGCGATGGGTCTAGAACAAATGACCCAATGAGTCAAATGCAAAAAGTTGCTAAAAATATGTCTGACGAAGATATTAATAATGCAGCGGCGTACTTAACTAATGCATCGGCATATTCTACGGGCAATATTTTGCAGCCCTATGAAGCTGGTTACTAGTTAAAGCACCATAAAAAAAAGCGGGCGTTTAGCCCGCTTTTTTTTTGTTTTTAATAAGCTAAAATTGGTACAGTTATACAATGAAAAAAAAACAATCTTTAAAATCAGGTGAAAAAATTCTTTTTATAGTTTTTAGTATCTTTTTTTTATTAGCGCTAATCGCGTATGTAGGCTTAGAAACCGTGAGGTTAACTTCGGACAAGCCAATGTTTTCGCAAACTACGCATTTTGATTTTTCGCCATTAGGTGCCGAAGGGTCAAAAATATATCGTGAGGCACGTTGTAATTCTTGTCATCGGGCGTTGAGAACAGGGACGAGTATGGGTTTATCTCTTGATGGGATAGGTTCGAAGCGTTCGCAAGAATGGTTGGCAACATTCTTACTGCATCCAGAGTCGGTTTACGAAGGCGGGATAACGCTTGATCATGGGTTGCGGCCAAAAGAGGCGGCATATGCCAGTGAGATGAGCGCTGAAGATCGTCATGCCATTGTCGTATTTTTGTCAGAGCTTCGGGCCGACCCTGGGTCTTCTGTCGCGAAAGTACCGCCCCCCGAAGATTCTGCATTTATTGATAATATGGTAAATATGTGGGCACCCGCAGAATGGACTGAAAAGTACAAGGACATTAGAGAAAAAGCACCTGAAGAGGGTGAAGTTGAATCGACAGTTAAATAATTAGAAGGGTAGTTGCAAATGTCTGCGCCATGGTTGCATGAAAATGAAGTTGAATTTCGAAAGTATATTTTGTGGTTTGTTTATGCGTGTATTATCTACAGTATTATAGGGTTTTCCTGGGGAGCCTTAATGGGCGGAATAGCGGAGTTTCGTTATTTCGTTGATCATCGCCTTCACGGGGATTTAATAGTGCGCGGTCACACTCATATAAATTTACTTGGTTGGGTGGAAATGGCTATTTTCGCCGCTGTTTACTATGTTGTGCCGCGCCTAACTAAGAGGCCTATTTATAGTCTCACTTTGGTTAAGGTTCATTTTTGGGTGCATAATGTTGGTGTGATAGGAATGGTTGTGTTTTTTGTAATGGCGGGAACAATGGGGGGTATGGCAAGTGTAACGTCTTCACCTCAAGAAGTTGAGGTAATAGTAAAACCCTTGTTAGCCATTATGGGTATATTTGGTACATTGGTGTTGCTCGCAAATTTTATATGGGCGTATAATTTATTTAAAACGTGCTCAAATTGGGAAAAAGGTTATGAGGATCGTTAAGTTTGCTCTGTTTATAGGTGTAGTAAGTCTCCTTTCGAGTTGTTTGGAGGATCCGGCAGGTCGTTTGGGTCTAGGTGTGGAAGCTCCAAGCTTGCGAACCAAGTACATTGATGATGTCGGAGGTGACTTAAGCAGGTTAACAAGTTATCGCCATCCTGATGCACGAATGTATCAATATTCAGTCGATGATGCGCTGGCATTGAAAAAGACAATGGTGATTGAGTTTGCTACTCCTGGGCATTGCACTGTTTGTGACAAGCAGTTGCAAATGTT
Organism: uncultured Ectothiorhodospiraceae bacterium; assembly: GCA_964636675.1. Classification (GTDB taxonomy): domain Bacteria; phylum Pseudomonadota; class Gammaproteobacteria; order S012-40; family S012-40; genus JALUUH01. The sequence continues at coordinate 19,812 of CAZWUO010000003.1, read as the reverse complement.
AAAGGCGATGATTGATAAGTATGAGAAAGACGTTGTTTTTCTTCATATGGATCAGTATATGAATCCTGAGGCATTTATTTCTTATCGGGTAAAAGGTGATCCGTGGACTTTTATAATAAACACTGAGGGTGAAGTTGTATTTCGCCGAGCGGGACGCATGTTGTATGGTGAGTTAGACGGAGTGCTTAGACAAGTGTTGGCGGAAAAAAAAGGATAGGCAGATTATGTCAAAAAGTACAAGATTCGAATTGGTGCAAGACATAAAGGGAGTAAAGTGGGATTTGCTCTTATACATTCCGACGCTGATTGCGCTTATCTCTATTGCTTCTCAGTTCTGGTTTAATGGTGAGCAAAATATTACGTATTTATTGGTTTTTATGACAACCATGATTTTCTTAATAGCATTCAATCGTATAGCCAAAACTCGGCTTATGATTTTGCCATCTTCTGCAATTGCGTTGGATGTCTCTAACAAGGTGGTTCGTCTTGAGCTAAAAAGTGGTGAGTCGATTGAGATGATTAAGAACGTTAGATTTTTCTCAGATACCGGAGGCAAAAGTATCGGTTTATCTGGATTAGATGGGGAGGGTAGGAAGCAGCAGCAGGTGTTTCACAAGGGTCAGTTTGTTAATGACGGGGTGTTTAGTGAAGCAAAAGCATTGTTGCGAGTGTTTAGATAGTTTTATGGTGACATAGCGTGGGCTTGCTTTGAGTTTAGTATTTTTCTGATTGGGGGGAGGCAGAGTTCTATCGACTCCTTTCCTGTATGCATTCATTGATGTTGTTTATACTCAGCTCCTTGAGTCTTATTCAAATTGTTTCTGTAGTATATTGGCATACGTATTTTTATATCGATTAGTTGTGCCGTCTGCGCTTGCTGATGTCAATTCCTGCTGCTATTAATAGGCAGGCCCAAACGATCGTTATGCCCACTGTAATTTGTGATTCCAGCTCTTCACTTACGAGTCCACCAATAAACATATGCACTGTATATGAGACAACTAAGAGCGAACTTAAGCCGACAAAAACATAAATAGCGATTTCTCTTTTTTGCATATTACCCTACCTTCTGATCTGAATTTCTAGTTCTGCCTATATAGCGCGAAGCAGCCGGTGATTGTATTATTTTTTGTTGCATAATTGCCAACTTTTTGGCGTGAATTGTTTTTTCATACAATTATCTTGACGTTAATCACAAGCTGTGTCAATCTGCCAAGGTTTCCTTATTTACATGGGAAATGTGTAAATTTTCATAAACTAATTATCATAATTTGCTGTGAAAAATTACATTTATAGGGTCTTATCATTTGCTTCGGAGGGTGGAGATGCAAAATAAGTTAACAATAGGTAAAACTTTCTGGGCTCTTGTTATCGGTGCATTTACCACCGGTATGGGGAACGGGAGTGTGTTTGGTGCCGCAGTTATGTGCGCGGTTGGTAGAGGGCCATATGAAAGCTGGGGCGGTTGGTACGGAGAAGCTTATAATCCTGCAACTTTTACAGGTTTCGTAGATATCATGATGCTTGCCTTTGGGTTAGCTTTTGCGATTATCTTTGGTCTTGCAATGAAAAAACATGGTGAAATCGAGTCTCAGCGCGATAACACTGGTTGGTAACTGAAGGAGGTTTAGCATGGCTACATTTGCGGGCGCTTGCGGAATACTGCTTGCTTTTTCTAGTATGTATTTCTCCTGGTACCTTTTTAATAAAATGCAAGAGTGATCTTGGGTTTTACTATCAGGGTTTATTAATTGGGAGGACTATTTAAATGCTGCTAAAATTATTATTTGCAAAGAATGAGGATATACCGGTTGGGTCGGCTACCATATTCTTTGGATATTCATCTATTTTTTGGTTTGTAGTGGGAACGGGCTTAGGCTCTTTTAACGCTGCAAAACTTGCTTTTCCTGACTGGGTTACTGGTACGGAATTATTTGCGTTTGGCCATATGCGTCAAGTGCATGTTCTGGCGGTAATTCTTGGTTGGATTTCCATGGCTTTTGCGATGACGATGATGTACATGACGCCGTCGTTAGGAAATACCAAACTTTGGTCAGAAAAGTTGGGCTTATGGAATGTTTTCTTGTGGAACATTGGATTGGCTCTTGGGCTTTTACTATTGTGGATGGGGATTACTTCGGGTCGTGAATATAGCGACTTGATTTGGCCTATCGACTTAGTGATTATTTTTGGTGTTTTAACGCCCTTGGGAATTAATGTTTGGATGACAATTGCTCATCGTAAAACCCAAGGTATATATATTACGAACTGGTTTTTTGGTTCGATGATATTTTTGACCATAATCACCGTTACAATTGGTCAATCACCAGAGATATTCAATCTAACTGGTTTAACAGAAGCTTATTTGACCTTTTGGCACGCGCACAATCTGCTTGGTCTGTGGATCACGCCGGTCGCTGCGGGTATTGCTTATTACACAATTCCAAAAATAACGGGTAATCCCCTTTATTCGCATAGAATTGGTCATTTGCATTTCTGGTCAATCATTGCTTTCTACTCAACACCAGCTTCGCATCACTTAATGTCAGCTCCGCTGCCAGAGTGGTTGAAGTCTTTTGCTTCGGTAGAAGGTGTATTGATTCTTATCCCAGCTATTGCTTTTATCGCTAACATCTTGTTAACAATGAAAGGCAGGTGGAGTCTGTTTGTAGAGAATATTGAAATTAAATTCTCTGTAACAGGTGTTCTGCTTGCGATTCCATTGAATATGCAAGGTGGCTTCCAGCAAACTCGTGCAATCAATTGGTATGTACATGGTACTGGTTGGATTGTTGCGCATGCGCATCTTGCGCTGTTAGGAATGTCTACATTTCTCGAGATTGCTGCGGTGTATTTCGGTTTACAAGCAATGCTACGTCGTAAGCTATATTCATTAGCCTTAGCAAATCTACATTACTGGTTTGTTATTGTGGGATTCTGTATTTACTGGATATCCATGACCATTGCCGGATTGATTCAAGGCGCTGGTAAAATCTACGAAGTTCCATATATTGATGTCGTTATCGCTGAGCATCCTTATATGATTGCACGTTGGATTGGTGGAACCATGGTTTTTACAGGTAACACAATTTGGTTATACAATATGTGGATGACAGCTCGTGAAGGTACTATTGTACCTGACGGACGTTATGCTCACGAAATGGCTTACGAGCGGTAATCGTAAATATGAAATAGCAGCATTTGAAATTCCGGGGGAAAGAGATTCTGGTTTTCCCTCGGGATTAACAATTGCTTCTAGGGAGGAGTGACAAGTGGGTTTTAGACAACATAAATTTGGTACAGCCGGCATCGGTTTGATGATGGGCTTTTCAATGAGTATTACACTGTTCTTCCCAAGTTTTGACTTCCGGTCTGGTGTTTCTACTTGGGTTGGTTTGGACAAACAGCTTTCTGCTGGTCGCCTTATAGGGTTTAGTTACGAAGACCCTTTAGTTCGTGGTGATGGCAAGCCTGTGACGGTAATTTTGGATAAAGATCCTGCGACAGGTGCAGCGATTGATCCACCTATACGAGCTTATGTATATAAGCCAGGCACTCCATTTTCACCTGGCGTAAACCATACTGATCAGCTTGGTTTGGGGGTGGAAGAGTTAAGCGTCAATGTTGGCAAAATTAACGATGCTAAACCGGGAGACGGCATAGTATTCACTATTGTTAAAGGTGAATTCAACGGCGAAGAGCTGGATTATGTCGAAAACTCAACGGCGGTACGTGGTTGGACGGTTGATAAAGTCCTAAGTTCTGTCGGTGATGATGCTAAGCGATTTGTTGGGGCAGGCAAGACTATATATATCACAGAGGGTTGCTGGTGGTGTCATACATTGTTACCAGAAGAAACCCAAGATTGGCAGTATTTTGGTACGCCGCCATATCTAGGTGATTTTAATGGTGAAATGCCTACAGCATTTGGTTCGGATCGTAAAGCACCGGATATTTTGCACGTAGCTTCACGCAATTCATCGCGAGAATGGATGTATATGCATTTTTTCAATCCTCGGTTAGTTCAGCCGAATTCAATTATGCCTCGATTTGATTATCTTTGGGCGCCAATAGGTAAAGGTCCTTCTGATGCTCGAGATGCAAGCGGTGCATCAATTGATTATTCTAAATGGCGCGCTGAATATATGACGTACTTAAAAGGTGGCTCAATATATCCACCAGAGGTTCCAGAGCCTGCACCTGATTCTCAGGTTCGTGCTTTGGTTGACTGGATCATGACGAGCTTGAGATAACGGGGGAATTAATTATGGGTTGGAAATTTGATCAGCCGCTATATTGTCTTTCTGACGATAAAGAACAGAAGGAAATAATAGAGGCTTGGGAAAATGAAAAGCATGGTGGTTTGAGCGAAGGCAATAATCGTCTTCCGATGCCGATGGTATTAATTATGGCGTTGGTTATTCTAACAGCTTTCATGATAACGATGCCTATTTGGGGGCAGCGGCCTACAGCTGAGGACTATACTGACTTTGTTGCGAATATGAATTCGCCCGAGGTTCAGAAAATTGCAGATCCCGAGAAGAAAATCGAGTATCTCTATAACCTGGCTTATAATAAGGCTGACGGTCGTAGACAGGGTTCGTTAGAAAGACATCCTCTTTCATGGGATGATCTTTTGAATATTGCACCTGGTATTCGTGAAGTTCAAAACGGCGGTTTGTATCCGTTGAGTTGGTATTCTGTTATCGGTGACAAAATTGTCCTTGCTAACTTTGAAGGTGAATATGTTGAAATTAATGGCAAGCAAGTCCGTGAACGTTTGCAGCCATGGTGGGATAAAGGCTATACAATTGACGTTTTCTATGTGCTCTATTTTACAATCACAATGGTTATCGTTATTAAGCAATTGCCTCATTACAGCAGAAAACCCGATATCGGTAGAATATAAGGAGTCATTTAAATGATAGATTACGATTATTCGCCAGGTGTTTTCGCTGGTATGATAGTGTTTGCTATAGTTTGTCCTGCTTTGTATGGAATATTCCTTGTGGATGCTCATTGGAAACGCCATTCTGAAGAAGACACTGACGATGATGTATTTAATTAATAATTAGATACTAGTTTCGTTTTAGTAAGAGATAAAGCCGCTCCCATTTCGGAGCGGCTTTTCTTTTATTAAAACAATTACAGGAAACTAACAGTAACTTAGTTAGTCTAAGCTTCACTTAAATTTTGATATTTATAATTAAGGTGTTAAAGGTGGTTCGATGGAAGTATTTGTAAGCCTATTTTTCTCCATCATTAACCAGGCTCAAGTGTTTGATTGGTTACCAATGTTTGTTGCGGAAAGTACATCCGATAACAATCTTGTGTTTGGTGTTGACATGAGTATCGAAGGCTTGCGATCGCAGGTTTTTAGTAATTATATATTTTTCTTTCTAATTCTTTCTTTAATCGTTTTTGGGTTTATAATTTATCTTTATATGCCAAAGGGTAATGATAAAAAGTTAAAAACCGGTGAAAAAATTATGTTTGGTGCAATAATCATAGGATTGTTCCTAGCTGTTATCATGGGCTATGTGCAACTAATTGAAGGCTACTTGATTTAGAGGAAGTATGTATGGCTGAATTTTTTCAAAATCTACCTGATGGATGGACGATCTATCTGTGGTTAGTCGTCGCCGCATTTATATTAATAGGTGCAGGTGTAGCGTTACGCTGGGCGGCAAAAAATGAACAATTTGACGAGGATATTAAATATGTTGTCTTTGATGAAAAAGACAAAGACAAAATGGATCCAGAAGAGTACGAATACATGCTAAAAATTCAAAAAGAACAAGAGCAAAAACGCAGAGATGTTCTTCGAGAAAAAGTTGAGGCTAAAGCACGGAAGAAGAAATGAGGGCCGGTGAGAAAGGCATTGCTGTAGCGATGGTTATAAGCGTGGTGATCGTTGCAGTGTTAAAGTTTAAAAACGCTGAAGAAGTGAATGAAGTGGAGATGGATATTCCATTTATTTCCGATGCTAGTCCCGAATTGACTGCAAAAGCCGGAGAGATTATTCGCGTTTATAATTGTAGAGAGTGCCATTTTCTGTGGGGAATTAGAGATTTAGACAAAGCGGTTCCCGCTCCACCTCTCGATGGGGTTGGAGAGTTTAGAGACGAGCCATGGCTATTTAACTATCTTTCTCAAGAGACGCCACAAGATGTGTTAGCAACAAGATTAAAGCCTCAATATAGAATGCCTTCCTATGCGCATTTAAGTGATGATGAGCGTAAAACCATTGCGAGGTATCTTGCTACGTTAAAAGTCAAAGATTGGTATTTACCCGATGCTAAGAAGAAGCGTTATGAAAAATTAACGGGGAATGATTACACTGATGATGCTGAAATTATCCAGTAAGATTAAATTGATCGATGTAGTGTGGGCATTGGTTGCAGTGTTTGCTGGTGCGCTGGTATTTTATGTGGGAAAAGCCTTAACCGGTGTTGATCTGGAACTCTATTTTGGTTTATTGCATACGTTCAGGCCAATGTGGATAGTTACCATTATTGTTGTTCCCTTTGTGGCGGGAATGGTGGTGTCTGCAATTTATGGGCTGGGCGGGAAAATGTTGGCTAATTTTTCACCGTTAATTATTTTAATCCCCGAGTATATCGCGTCTTATGACATGCGTTTTTTAACTGAAGGTGTGTCAGTTCTTCCCATTGGTTATTGGATTTTGGTGGTGATTGTATGTGTTGAAGCATGTGCGGGTGGCGGCATCGTCGGCGAATATGTTATTAAAAAAACATACGGGCGCAGTGCAAAGTCAGATATTCACATACGGTATCAAGTTGACGCTGCAGACAAAGAGGTTGCGCCAAAAACAGATGTTCGCAAAGAAAGTTTATGAGGTATGTTAATGCAAGTTCCTGCGTTTAAAAAAGAAAAGGTTTCTGCAGAGCAAATATTGTTTAGAAAAAAAATTCTCGGTGCTACTTTTGTGTCTTGTATTGTAATAGCGCTTGTATTGGGGACTATTCATGTATTAGAGCTAGGTTTAAACAGGATGACGCAGATGCGGGATCTTGCAGCATATGATCTGTCAGAAATTAACGACCATCTGCGAGCAGCGGGCGAGGACTTGTATCGGAACGAAGCGCAAGAACATCGGCGGATAGCAAAAATAACTTATACGGTTGAGGAGGCTGAAGCGCTATTAGATGCCGTTACGTGGAAAGAAATTGATACTCAAATTTTAATTCCTGCTGGTGAGTTTATGTTGGGTACCGATAATGTTAAAGCAGATTCTCAGAATAAACCAGCACATCCAGTAATGTTAACGGCTTACGAAATCGATAAATATCCGGTTACCAATGCGCAATACGCTCGATTTGTTGCTGCGACGGACTATCGTCCCCCATTGCATTGGGAATCAGGCAAAATACCTCTTGGGGTGGAAATGCATCCTGTTGTTTTAGTTTCTTGGTTTGATGCGAGAGCTTATGCAAAATGGGCCGGAAAGAGATTGCCTCTAGAAGCCGAATGGGAAAAAGCCGCGAGAGGAGATGATTCTAGGCGCTGGCCTTGGGGAAATCGTATGGATCCCAAGCTTTTAAACACGTACTATCACGTAGGATCTACGACAGATGTGACAACATACCCTCAGGGAGCTAGCCCATATGGTGTGATGGACATGGCAGGGAATGTGAGTGAGTGGGTTACGGATGACTTTTTTCCATACACGGGAAGCAAGGCCTCAGGTTCACTTTTTAAAGCCAAAGTGCCAGTTATCCCAAAAGACTCGAAAGAACGAAACTTAAAAATGCTAGATTTTCTTGAGACCGAAGAAAGATATAAAGTAATGAGAGGCGGGTCTTGGAAGGGGGATCCATTTTCGACATCTTCTTATCATCGAAATTTTTCTTGGCCTAACTTTGCATCTGATTTTTACGGCTTTCGCACTGTAAAAGATGTTGATCAATAATAAATTGGTGTAATTATGAGCAAATATTTGTTAATAATATATTCTGCAATTTTTGGACTGCTATTCTCTACTTCTTCTTTTGCTGATGCGACAGATAGCTATCGTTGGTTACATGTAACGATAGAAACACCTTGGGCAATCTTTATTTTTCTTTTGCCTATGGTTTTGGCGCCTGCAATTTTGATGGCGCTTTTATATTGGCATTTCGCATTTAAGAAAGACAAGTCTCCTAAAAACGTAAAATAATAGGTTTTCAAAATGCTAAAATTTTCTAAGGTCCCTTTTATAGGGCTTTTACTGCTGTTGCTTGCCTTTCCTTTGAGTGCTGTCGCAGAGGAATCAAGCGGCGCCGCTGTTATGGCTCCATTTAAAAGTGCAGAAATCAACTTGCAGGAGCTTAGTGATCTTGACCAGGGTAGGCATGAAATACTGTTTATAATGGGTATTATTTTGTTGATTTCAATTTTTGCTACTTCAGCATTTGGTTTGGCATTGGGGATTTATGGGAAAAATGTTTTTGTGCCGCATATGATATTTGCGGGCATATCTGTATTTTTAACGGTTGCTCATGCGGTAACTGCTGTAGTTTGGTTTTATCCCTATTGACTGTTAAATGCCTGAAAGCCTAATCAGAGAGCAAGTTTCAGGTAAATCCCCTTTCGCATTTACAGCGCTTCTAATTGCGGCGGCTTATTTTTTTACCGGTTTTACTTCTTTGGCATACGAAATATTGTGGGTTCGTATGTTATCCCTTATTTTTGGGGTAAACATATTTGGTGTAGCAATTACGGTAGCCGCGTTTATGGCGGGCCTAGGGGTCGGGGGCTTTTTGGGTGTATATTTAGTAAGGCGTAAAATTTCGCCGCTGCTAATGTTTGCTTTACTCGAGGCTTTCATCGCCATTTTTGCGTTTCTACTTCCCAAGTTTATCCCAGAAATTGAAAATTTTGTTTATTTAAATACAGCGCAAAATAGTTGGGGTTCGTTCTTCTTATTAGAATCTTTTATTTGTTTTGTTCTGCTATTTATTCCAGCAGTTGCCATGGGTTCAACGTTTGCGTTGCTGCTCGAGGTATTAAAGCCGTTCAATATTTCGGTTGGCCAAATTTATGGGATTAATACCCTGGGTGGTGTGCTTGGTTCAATTACTCCAATATACCTATTGCCCGTTTTTGGATGGATCGTTTCCACGCGCCTAATTGCCATATTAGGATTACTTATTGCTGCGTTATGCTTTGTATTGTCTTTTTTTGTTGGGCGTTCGCAAGCTGAAAATACCGTGAGCAGAAATCAAGAAACAAGCTCAGTGAAAAAGAGTTCCCTAATTGCGTATGCATTTATAGGTTTGGCGGCTTTGATGCTGCAGATTTCATGGGTTCGGCTTTATGGAATGGTGTTATTAAGGACTGAATATATATTAGCAATGCTTCTTGCCATTTTTCTTATGGGTATTGGGGTAGGTGCGTTTATGCATAGGTTTTTTCAGAAGCAAGCGGTATTGGCCGTCATTCCTTTGTTAATCGCATTTTTTGGTTTGCTTTCCATCTTATTGCTTCCATTGGTCTCTGCTTGGGCTGAGACAGCGAATTTCCAAAGTTTTAATGAGGCAATATTAAGTCAATTTTTTATTCTGTTGGTAATATTTTTTCCGGTTACTTTCTTGTTTGGAATATGGTTTCCCGTATTAATTCGGCATATATCAGGTAGCTCAGAAGACGCTGTTTTGCTTTACGGAGCAAACTCGATTGGCGGTGCCTTGGGTGCATTGATTGCAACATTTATTTTGTTACCTGTATTTGGTTCAGTGGCCATTATATATATCGCTGTACTCGTGGTTATATTCTCAAGTTTTACCTGGGTTTCGGCTAAATGGTATCAGTTGTCCTCCATGACAGTGTTGTTGCTGGGATTATTTATACTGGGATTTCCGCCGGTTTCCAGCCTGCTTCCTCAGGCATATGCTAACGCTAAAGATATTTTTTATTACGAAGATGCGGTCTCACTAACCAGTGTCGTAGACAAGCCTTCAGGTGAGCGGCTTTTGCTTTCTGATTTGCAAAGGATGGATGCTTCGTCCGAGCCGACGGCTGTGACTGTGCAAAAAAATCAAGCCCGGCTTGCGCTTCTGTTGCACAGGGAGCCCAAAGAAGTCTTGTTTTTGGGCCTGGGAACCGGCATAACGGCGTCGGGTGCGCTGGCTTTTCCTGGAGTTAGTGTAACGGCGGTGGAATTGTCTGCTGGAGCAATCGCGGCGGCAGGGACTTATTTTTCCTCAGTTAATCTTGATGTGACTGAAAAAATCAGAATCATTAAAGACGATGCGAGAAGATATACGAAGCTAACTCAGGATAAATTCGACGTAGTGATTGGTGATTTGTTTCATCCTGATTTGGTTGGCAGGGGCGCACTATTGTCCGTAGAACATTTTGCACGGATTAAAGGAATTCTGCGTAGCGAGGGTTTGTTTGTACAATGGGTGGCGCTGAATCAGTACGATGTCGAGTCGTTGAAGATTGTCTTGAGTACGTTTAGAAGTGTATTCCCCCACTCTGCTATGTTTTTAGATGGGTTTAGGCTCGCGCTAGTGGGTTCTAATGCTAAAATGTCCTTTTATGCATCAATGAGAGCGCATCAGATTGCAAACAATGACTCAGCCATTATGGACAAAACGGGTGGCGAGGGGATTTGGACGTGGCTAGGGCGTTATATCGGAGAGATAGAAGATGAGGGCGTTCTTGTACAGTCAGAGTGGTCTCCTAAACTTGAATTTCTAATTCCGCAATCGAAATATGATGGCAAATTTAACATTTTGACGACGTTTCTATATGTTCTTTCGATGCGTTCTGCAGAGCAAGACATTGCGCGAGAGCTTGCTATTCCTGGAGAAGGCTTAGCGCAGTTTGTCAGCGCATTCAAGGCTACAAATTTATGGGGAGGAGGCATGGTTGATTCATTGCGTGGTGAGTTTAATAAGGGGTTTCAGAAGCTACGCGAGGGTTATATGCTAAATAATCAAGATCGTTGGCTGGGGTTTGGTATTGCTGACCAGATGTATGCGTCTAAAAGTCAAGCGCAGGAGCAAGGCCTTTCTCCGAAGAATGCACTTTTAGAGATCCTAAAAATTAGGCCAGATCATTATTTGGCGATAAAAGACTTAGGGAAAATAGCTGAGACAGAGGGTAATTTGACGCAATCGAGGTATTACAAATCGTTGTATGAATCGCTGAATCCACAACACGTGAATTAATATAAGTTGCCTCTAATGAACATAAAAAAGCCCGGTAAACCGGGCTTTTTTATGTCCAGCAATACGTTAGTTTACTCGCGGCGCTCCATTGTGTCTTTAAGAGCGGCACCTGACATTAGCATTGAACCAACAATAATGAAGCCAAATATTAATAAAGGAATAAGGATATTAATTCCAATGTTATCAACCATTATTCAATCCCCCGGATTATTTTTGTTAAACGACATAACTCTATGTGCTCTGACCGAATATAGCGAATTAGTATTTTAAATACAAGCACTTTGTAGTTTTTGTCATTTTGACGATTGTTGAGTGTTTTGCTACGAATTCATGAGGGGGTATGGCAGTAATTCAAACGTTATTCAGTGAAGTTAGCTTATTGGCATGTTAGAATCGGCTATTATGAAGGCAAATGAAGCGCTTAGCAAAATATCCGTTGTTACTGACCCGGGTTCCAGAAGAAGTTCCCTCAATTGGGGGCGACAAGTTGTCCAGCTTGGAATGATCCTCTTGCTGATACTGATTCCTTTGTTGGGTATTTTTAGAATTGACGTTTCGTCAGGTTTCGTCGTATTAGGGCGTCAAGTATGGTTTGCTGATTTTTCACTCGTTTTTGGTTTCTGGTTAGCGTTAGCTTGTACTTTTATTATGCTTTACTCTACGGTAGGTACTGCGTTTTGCGGTTGGCTGTGTCCGCAAAACACGTTTTCATCACTGGCTGACAAGTTTACATTTAAATCGCTTGGTAAGCGGGCGGTGATAGATTGGGAAAATCAGAATTCTACAAAAGTAACGAGCCGCAAAAATAAGACCTTAAACTGGCTTTTTCTTGGAGTTAAGCTAATTGCTTTGTCATTGCTTGCCGCTTTAATTCCCCTGCTGTATTTTATCGAACCCTCGCAGTTATGGGGTTTGATTTCATTCCAAGATCAAACAGAGTCTGCGTTTTCCTTGCGCTGGGTTTATATGGTATTTACATTTATCGTATTTGTGAATTTAGCGGTGGTAAGGCACTTTTTATGTCGTTATATGTGTATTTATCGAATCTGGCAGTTTTTATTTAAGACCAAAGATACTCTACATATCCACTATGATAAGACTCGATCAGCTGAATGTGAAAAATGTTCGTATTGCGTCACTAAATGTATGGTTCAGATCGACCCTAGAAACACTACAACATTTGATAGCTGCACAAATTGCGGTGCTTGTATTTCGGCGTGTGATACGATGCATGCTAAAGAACACAAATCAGGGCTATTGAGTTTTAAATTGGGCGAAAGGACGACTATTTCAAGCGAACACCGCTTGTTAAGACCACTTGCGAGTGCTAAGCAAAGGCTTGCCTGGGTAATGCCCGTGTGGTTGGTTGGTGTCAGTATTTTTGTATATGGTTTGTTTACCTATGATGCGCACAATTTGGCGGTCTATAAATCTGAAATTCATCAAGGGAATCAAATCACTGAATATCGAATAAATATTGCCAATAAGCTTTTTGAACCGAGTAAGGTAAGGCTTAAAATTGAAGGTCTTAGTGCGAGCGATTATACTTTGAGCAGCGAATCTGTGAGTTTTTCTACGGTTGGTCGACGAGACCTCTTTTTGCGGTTTAGCTCAGAATTGGTTCCTGGTGTATATAGCTTCATCGTCAGGGCAGAGTCAGACGATGGCTGGAAAAATTTTGTACGTTTAAATCATGTCGTAACACGAGGTTAGTTTTATGCCTACCAAAAAAGATACAGTAAACCCAGACGCAACACGAGGAGCAAAATGGGGAGAGTCTCGAAGCGATAATTTTGGATATAAATCTGATGAAGAGCGCAAAGATAGACGAGGCCTTGAAGATTGGGAAATGGTAGAAGAAATGGCTGAGAATAATGTCATTATTCCTTATTGGTTTATTGCGATATTTGTGGTGTTATTACTTGTTGCGGTAGGTCTAACATTTCCTTTTTGGGGAAATCGACCGGGTTATGAGCGCCCCTGGTTTGACTGGGGGATTCCTGCGGGAGTGGCCTGGGTGGTATTTATGAGTTTTATCATTTACTACTTTGTTGATTTACGCCATCAACTTGCGGAAAAAAAAGAAAAAAAGCTAAAGCAAAAACAAGAAGCAAAAGATAGTGCAGAAAAATAATGGGTATTTGTTATTTGTCATCGTTTTATTAGGCTTGAATTCAGCGTGCACAGATACGGAAAAAACCATGAGCGAAAACCTCGCTCAACTAAAAGCGAATAATCACCCAATGTTGATGAAGTATTGTAATGATTGTCATGCCCCACCAAAGCCCTACGAGCATAAATCTTTAGAATGGTCTAACGTTATATACCGAATGAATAATCATCGAATTATGAATTCACTGGATGCAATTCCTGAGAAAGATAAAAACGAATTGCTGAGTTACTTGATCTCAAATGCGAGCGATTCCTAATGTTTAGAGTTAGTATTATAGTTCTGGTCAGTTTAATGATTTCTTGTACCGGAGAGGTTCCAACAACCCCGGCTCAAGAATGGCAAGGTCTGACGTTCAGAGTGGAAGCGCGGCCGCCGGTGCCGAAGCCAGGGATGATTGAGTTTCTCATAATAGCTAATCGCGATGGGCGCAAGCCCGCTTGGGATTTACTCGTGAAGTTGCGATTAGGTGACGCTGGCTCATGGAAGCAGGCCATCGAAGATGGCAATATGGGTGTTTATCGTACCGCGTTACGGGTAGTTGATCCGCAGAAGGATGTATTGAATATTTTTGTTCGAAATAGCAAGCAGGAAGAAACCGTACTAAAATTTCCTCTGAATTATGCTCAAGTGATTCCTGGCGACACGCCCTAACTTCTTATTTAAATTCGAATCCAAGCTTACAGAAAACTTTCCAGCAGGAAGGCTTTTTGTAGGCGACTTCTTGTTCCTTATCTTTACTAAAGACTGCGTTCGAAGGTGTCGCTATAAACTCGCGGCCTAACTGGGTTAAATACGCAGCATACTATACGGAATTTAGAAAAAGGAAGTTATCATGCGGACTATAATGGTTCTTAATTCGAAAGGGGGTTGTGGAAAAACCACGATTGTTACGAATTTGGCGGGGTATTATGCGGCAATAGGTTTGCCCGTTGTGCTAAAGGATTTTGATCCGCAGGGTTCAAGTATTGAGTGGTTAAAGCAGCGTCCTTATTCTAAGCCTGTAATCCATGGAATATCACCTTTTCGTAGTAAGTCTGGCAGTACTCGGTCTTGGCAAATGCGAATCCCCCCAGAAACTAAGAGAATTATAATTGATACACCAGCAGGTATCGATTTACAGCGCCATTCATCGATTATGAAAAATGTGGATAAAATTTTAATTCCAGTTCAGCAATCTGCTATCGATATTAGAGCAACAGCGATGTTTATCCAGGAACTCCATAAATTATTTAGAATTTCCCCAACTAACGCGGTAATTGGTATTGTTGCCAATAGAGCAAACCAGAATACGCCGTCATTTTTTGCGCTCCAGAGAATATTTAATAATTTAGATTTTGAATTTATCACGGTGTTAAACCAAAGTGAAAATTATGCACAAGCTGCAGAAAGTGGAATAAGTGTATTGGAGCATGATTCACCGTTTGCAGAACAATCTAAGCAAGATTGGCAGCCGTTGATAGATTGGCTGGAGGAAGGCGAGGATAAAAAAGAAAAGCAACAGGTTTTGCGCGCAACGGTATCTGCTGCGGGTTATTCTAATCCCTTTAGTCGAACCTCTACTTATGCCTAAAAATACACCGATTTTGTTCCTCTATCCTAAAAACAGTCGGTAAACGGGATTATTAGTTTCGTCCCAATATTGATAGCCTAGGTCATCTAAAAAGCGATCAAATTCGGTTTTTTCGTTTGCTGGAACTTGTATACCAACCAGGGTTCTGCCGAAATCAGCGCCGTGATTTCGATAATGAAACATGCTGATATTCCACCGTTGGCCGATTTTAGTAAGGAATAATAATAACGCGCCTGGCCGCTCAGGAAATTCAAAACGATAAATAATTTCATTCAATAACCCAGGGGCATGCCCACCTACCATATAGCGGATATGTAATTTGGCGACATCGTCATCGGATATGTCAAGAACCGAGTATTCGTGTTCTTTGAGTTTCGCGATGAGTGCGTCTTTTTCGGTTTTACCTTCACGTAATTGAATTCCGGCGAACACATGTGCGGCAGTGGGATCTGCATACCGATAATTAAACTCGGTAATGCCGCGTTGACCAATAATGTGGCAGAAGCGCTGAAAACTTCCAGGTTTTTCGTCAATAGTAACAGCGAATAATGCTTCTCTTTGTTTGCCCAGTTCCGCTCTCTCAGCGACATGTCTCAGGCGGTCAAAGTTCATGTTTGCGCCGCTTACAATGGCGGCAAGTGTGCAGCCGCTGAGTTTTTCCCGGGCAACATATTTTTTAATGCCTGCCACCGCAAGGGCACCAGCAGGTTCGGTGATTGATCGAGTTTCATCAAATATATCTTTGATAGACGCGCATATTTCGTCAGAAGTAACAAGAATTACGTCATCAATTTTGTCTCTGATGATATTAAATGGCTCTTTGCCAATTTGCTTAACGGCCACGCCATCCGCAAAGATACCCACTTGATCAAGAGTGACGCGTTGGTTGTTATCAAGGGCTGCTTTTAGGCAAGCGGAATCATCGGCTTCCACCGCAATAATTTTGGTATGTGGCGCAAGTGCTTTTATATAAGCCGTGATTCCGGCGATCAGGCCACCACCACCAACGGGAACAAATATCGCGTCAAAGCCTGATGATTTTTGTGATACCATTTCCATGGCTACTGTGCCCTGTCCGGCAATCACATCAGGGTCATCATACGGGTGTATGAATGTTAAGCCGTCTGATTTTTCGATTTTTTTTGCGTGATCAAGTGCATCGTCATAAGAATTGCCATGGAGTATCACTTTTGCGCCCAGATACCTTACGGCATCCACTTTAATACCGGGTGTCGTTTTTGGCATGACGATAAGCGCGGGTATACCTAGTTTTTGAGCCGCTAAGGCTACTCCTTGGGCATGATTACCGGCAGAGGCAGCTATAATACCTCGTTGTCGTTCATTCTCTGAGAGCTGGATAATCTTGTTATAAGCTCCTCGAAGTTTGAATGAAAAAACAGGCTGTAGATCCTCGCGTTTTAACCAAATCTGATTATTTAAGCGCTGCGAGAGTTTGCTGGCTAATTCAAGTGGGGTTTTGTTCGCAACATCGTAAACGTTTGCTTGTAATATTTTTTCTAAGTAATTAATGCTCATACCGCGTAAGTTAACAAATATATGAGGCTTGGTAACTAACTAATTGATTGTAGTTTAGGAAGTCTTTTAGTTTTTGATAAGGGCTTTATACGAAGGAAGTACCAGGGTATTCTATTCTAATACATCGTCAACATAGCCATGACGCCGTAACAGGAGGGTGTTTTTATGCCCACGCCATTATCCATTGTAGGAGAAAATATGTCACAAAATGATTTAAAGCGCCAGGCCGCAGAAGCTGCGCTAGAATATGTACCAGCCGGTGGAGTTATCGGAGTAGGTACTGGATCTACGGTTAATTTTTTTATAGATGCGCTTGCGACAATAAAGCATAAAATCGATGGCGCAGTTTCGAGTTCGGATGTTTCTACTGAGCGCCTGAAGTCTCACGGAATTGCCGTGCTGGATCTGAATAGTGTCAATGATATCGAGATTTACGTCGATGGCGCGGATGAGTCTACGAAAAATCTGCATTTGATCAAGGGTGGTGGTGGAGCGCTCACCAGGGAGAAAATAATAGCAGCGGTTGCGCGGAAATTTATATGCATTGCGGATGAGTCCAAGGTTGTTGATTTGTTGGGTGAGTTTCCATTGCCCATTGAGGTTATCCCAATGGCGAGGAGTTATGTGGCGCGAGAAATCGTAAAGCTTGGAGGCCAGCCTCATTATCGAGATGGGTTTATCACGGATAATGGGAACCAGATCCTTGATATTCATCATCTTGAAATACTTAATCCACCGGTAATGGAGAGTAAGTTGAATCAAATTACGGGAGTAGTGACCGTAGGCCTGTTTGCGAGTCGTCCGGCTGATGTGCTTCTTCTGGGTACGCCCAATGGAGTGAAGAAGATTGAATAACCGAATAAATAGGTGGTTTTATGAGGGGTGGTTGTCCGCTACGAAATATTGAAAATGGAGTGTCGTCCACAGTGTGCTGCTTGTTGCATTGTGCCGAGTATTAGCAGAGGAATGCCTGCAGGAAAAGCCGCTGGCCTAGCATGTATCCAGCTCGATGAGGCGCTACGTTGTAAGATTTTCGGTCAACAAAGGCGTCCGATGGTGTGTGTGTCTTTGTCTCCCGAGCCCGAAATGTGCGGTGACGACAGGGAGCATGCCATTGGATTTTTAACCCAGATGGAAAGGCAAACAAGCACATTTTAAAAGTCTATTTTCCATAATTTTTGAGACGCCTGATCAAAGGCATGCCATAGTTGGTTATAGGTTTTCCCGGTTTTTACATCAACGAGATTTCCAGCGATATCAGAGAGTGGTTTTAGCACAAAAGCATTATGATAAATTTCTGCTCGGGGTAAGCTGAAATTCTTTTCGTTGATTACAAGATTTCCATATAGCAGCAAGTCGATATCTAAGGTTCTGGCGCTGAATTTTATTTTGTCGCGGGTTCTTCCATTTTGGTCTTCAATATTCGTGAGGATGTTTAATACATGATGAATATCGAGAACGGTTTCGTATCGAGCAACGAGATTGAGAAAATTATCACCAGTAAACCCAATCGCAATACTTTCATATATGGGTGATAGAGTGACGGCGTCGAAATGTTTTTCCAGTTCATTTAAGCCACTGCGCAGGTATTTTTTAGGGTTAATATTACTGCCTAGGCTGACAAATATTTGAACCACTACTTATTATTACCCCTTTCGATTAAGATCCCGACATCTTGAGCGCCGGTAATTGCCCCTGGCTTAGCTAGCCTCAGTTTGACCCAGGGCACGTGGAATTCGAGCATCACAATCTCCGTAATTTTTTCTGCCATCGTTTCTACGAGTTGAAATTCACTGGTTTCCACAAAACTGATAATTCTTTTAGCGACCGCTTTGTAGTCTAAAGTGTCTTGGATGCTATCTGTATGGGCTGCTTGGCGGATGTCTGCCCCCATTTCGAGATCAATGCACACGGTTTGTTTGATTTCGCGTTCCCAGTCATATATTCCAATAATGGTTTCGATCTTTAATTGTGAAAGGTAAATTATATCCATGTTCTAACCGAAGGATGCATAAAATAGTTTCTTAAAATGGCCTCGATCTCTTAGCGAGGCATGAATTGGGCCGCCGATTCTAACACAAGCGCTTGATCCTTTAGTTTCTATATTCCAAATGTATCGAATTGGTTTATCGTCGATTAGCGCGACTTGAAAGAAAACTATCATTATAATTAGAGGTCGCAGAGTAAGTAGGGATTGTGTGGGATATTGCTTGGTTATTGTGTTTGCAAAAGGTGGTAGGGATTGGTGGATTTTAGTTTAATTATTATGGCTTATTTGTTGGGTTCAATTTCGACGGCGGTTATCGTGGCGAAATTGATGGGTATAGAAGATCCACGAACCGTAGGTTCAAATAACCCGGGGGCTACCAATATATTACGTGTTGGTGGAAAAAAAGCCGCAGTTTACACATTAGTGGGTGATTGCGTGAAGGGCGTTATTCCGGTGCTTATTGCCGTAGGTCTTGGTGTGACTCCGGAAATTTTGGCTTTAGTGGGGCTGGGCGCATTTCTTGGACATCTTTACCCTGTCTTTTTTGGTTTTAAGGGTGGCAAAGGAGTAGCGACAGCGGCGGGTGTATTATTCGCGATTTCATTGCCAGTTGGTTTATTAGTGCTCTTAATTTGGTTGATTATTGTTGGCCTAACTAAGATCTCTTCTGTTTCTGCTCTGGTAGCATCTACATTGTCACCCATTTTGATGTGGCTGGTGACTGACTCTAGTCCATTGATAATTATGAATATAGTGATTGCCGTATTGTTGGTGTGGCGACACCGGAGTAATATTAAAAACCTCTTGCACGGGGTTGAAGGAAAGCCCCCAAAGACCGAATAGCTCAAAATAAGGACTCTCGGACAGCCTCCTAGGCGGTAAAGCTTCGTCTAGTGCTCGTTTTTTTTACTTGGGCGCGTTAAAATCCGAACCCCATTTAATCATCCATTACACATCTAGGACATTATCGCTTGAAGTCGCATATTTCTGATTTAATAAGACAGTCTATTCATCAGTTACAAAAGTCTGGAGAGCTACCGAAAAACTTGGTTTTGGAGATTGTTATAGATCGCACCAAGGATCCAAAATACGGCGATTTCTCGTGTAATATTGCTATGCGCCTCGCTAAAACGGTTAACCAAAATCCGCGGCAGCTCGCGGAAAATTTTGTGCAAAACTTACCAAGTTCAAAATACATTGAAAAAACTGAATTAGCAGGGCCGGGGTTTATTAATTTTCATGTAACAAAGCAAGCATTGTTAGATGTTGTTCACCGAATTATCGAGCAAAATGATAAATTTGGCAGCAGTAAACTTGGTAAAAAAGAGAAAGTACAAGTTGAGTTTGTTTCTGCAAACCCAAC
>CAZWUO010000002.1:0-61457 GCA_964636675.1 uncultured Ectothiorhodospiraceae bacterium | reverse complement strand
ATCCACCGGCACACCCGGCGCTCCTCCAATTCGAACAATAACAAATCCGCCAAAGATGATTGTACACCTTCTATCATTGAAGACAAAACCGCCTCTTTACGTACATACATATATAAGAAAATACCGGTGTCAGGAAGAAGACTGGAAATACTGTCCAATCGCCCCAAAGCCAGATGTGCCTTCTCAAATTGCTGACTTTTAACAAAAAAAGAAGCAGAAACAATCATAGATCATATTATTAAAACAGTAAGAAACTAGTGGGACAATAATTTACGTCGTGCGGGCATCAGTGAAAAAAATTGCATAGCAATATCCAGTGCTTTTATCGATGATCGTTTTCTCTACGACATGGCAGAGTGCTTATATAGCCTTAGAATAAAATCAACTTTGCATGCCTCTTTAAATTAGGGAGAGATAGAACCTCTCCCTAGAGCCTACACCTAAAACCCCGATACATTAGTAACCATCAATTGTAGTGGTCAGAATGATAAGAAAGCTATAATATTATAAAGCTGCTGAGCAAAGAACACGGTACCCAAACGAGAATCGATAAGACGTACGCCATTGTCATGAACTGTGACCGCAGGAGAAAGAACGCCACAAAAATGATGCTAAGTGGTAAGGGCCTCGAATCACGCTTGGGAATAAATTTGAGTAATTGTGCTAATACGGTATTATGATGGTTCAATGCTCAAATTTTCTTCTATGACAATGTTTAGTCATTATATTTAATTTTTTTAGGAAATTTTGGTGTTGATAACAGACAAATTCAACAGTGCAATACTAACCCTACATAGCAACTAAATATGAAACCATTAATTTTGTTTTCACTATTTTTGATTATGTCTAACTCTTTTGTGAATGCAGAAAATGAAAATTACTGCAGCTTTTCTAATCACCTATTGATTTGCGGTAGCCATTCTCTATTAAAGAAGCAATTGTCTACAAGCAATGATTTCGATAACGACGATTACTATTCTTCTGAAATAAACAGTACAGCAGCATCTTTTGGTATCGCTCCTAATGAAGTAAAAACTAATCTGATACCGTTAAGAACAGAAGACGAATTATTAGTAATATGGCGAGAATATGTCTCTACGATAAAGCTTGATCGTCGCTTTGACAAGTATTTTAGTGATAAAACGTATAAGGCATTTTATGAATTATATCCCAACTACCCTCCAGTATCGAGAGACGTGGTTTGGTTTCATAGTCAATTAGATAACAACAAAACAGCAACAACAGAAATTAAACCTAGCTTATTGAGTCATTGTAAAAATATTGGTTTAAAGAAAAAAAAATCTTGTATAGGGTTATTTTCTTCTGTGACTAATTTCGATTCTTATATCATATTGCTAAAACAATGGACAAACACTCATAGAATGAAAACTTTGTCGGATAGCAGCATGCAGCCGAATATTTATATGGTTAAGAATAAAAATAGTAGGAGAATGAGTCCCAAAATTGACCTGATCGGAAATCTCTATTTGCCAGAAATCTTTGTAAATGAATTATCAAATGAGGAAATCAAGCTGATAATGCTACACGAAGCCTCTCATCTATATCTTGTGGTAAACGAGCTGAATGAGATTGGCGCGTTGGAAACAAGCTATGAAATATTTAAAAATTCAGGTGAAAAATATGCAGCACTAGTAGATACTATTTTGGATACCGCAAAGCAATCAAGAAAACCTGATGAATACCTGGTTGATCTTTTTACTCTTTCAAAGTTGAAAAAAAAGAGTGATATTAACCTGTATTTAAGTTTACTTGAAACATATAACAAGGAAGATAAAAACAGAAGAAAAATGGCAGGCTTAGCAAGCGATTTCATTGATAACGGACATAATATCAATAGACTTATTGCAGCTCTAGTAATGAACTCATTTAATCTTAACACAGATCACACAGTGAACTTAGAAGCATCAAAATTGGAACCTCATATTTCTTCAACTGAAGAAAATGCCTTAATAAATAAGTATATCGTAGAACATATAAGAATTAAGATAGAAAAAAATTCTGGGACTTTAGTCAAATCATCATTGAAGGCTGCACATGACACAGACGATGCATCCGGCATTGGACTTATTATTGATATAATTAACAAAGTAAAAAAAGGTTCAAATGAATAGAATAGCAATATTGTTGATAATGATGTATTTCACAGTTGGAGGAGTATTTGCTGAAACATTTTCCAATCTAACAATGCCTGATCGCAATTTTTTTATGAAAACATTTGATATATGTGAAGAATGCAAAACTATTACAATATTAGTGGCCCCATCGGAAGAAAAAAATGATGAAATCTTAGAGTCTTTTAAGAAATTATCGATATCTCTTGGGAAAAATCATGCCGGAAGTGTACTAAATACAGAATCAATTATAATGCATTCAGTAGTTCTAATGAATTCGTATAATTGTGATCCTCGCCATTTTACAAAAAAAAATTATGTGATTTACATTGATGTAGATGAAAAAAATTGTTTAATCATCCCATATAAAAAACAAGAACATCTTTCGAAAATACTTATGTTGATAGTAAAAAACATTGATGATTCAAAAAAAATACGAGGAGCAAAATATGAGATGCTACTTTCGGAAACTGTAGAGTTATACTTTGACAATAACCCAAAAGCCATATTTGTAAAAGAATTAGCCTTGGAGTTAGTAATGTACGTATCGGACGTAATTGGAATCTACTCGAAAACACAATAATCACGCTGCCTCAACTAATCTATACCTCTGATTGATCCTCAAGCTTGTGCATCCTCTATAACCTAGGATTTCTTATAAAGATAACTCTCATTGAAGAACATGGCATGCTTGGTTAAAACAATCAATTTCAGAAATAGGTATTGCAGAATCATTAATGCTGCGCTGGTTAAAAATAGACTACGCATTTAAAAAATTAGTGACAGATACGTCACTTGATGATTTTCATCAACGATATACTTTTAAATCGCGCATTATCGTTGACAATCTGGAATAAATATCCCCGACGCAAGCGGACGGGGTATTAACATGAATTGCCCGAAATCAAAAATTTCAGCGCAATACTTTTGTTATATTTATGAATAAAAAAAGAAATATATAGTTGACACAAACGACATCAGATATTAACTTCTAATGAGTTTGCACAAATTAGTTGTTACTATTCATTTTTCGAATGGATTTAAAACTTTCACACCTGTCCGAATAAAATCCTTTTCATTCCGAGTCACTACAATTAAGCCATGAATTAATGCTGTCGCCGCAATTTGTTTATCCATAGCATGCTCGTGATGTGGAGCACGTAATTTCCCCCATAATTGTGCAACATCTTCGTCAATTTCCAAAATATTATCTTTATATTCATTCAAAATGACGTTCAACCATTTCTCCAGCTGATTCGCTTGCTTTGTATCCCCTCGATGCCTAATCAACTCAACACCACGCCGGAGTTCACCTATTGTTGTGACTGAAAGATATAAACGATCATCATTCTTTATTGCAACTTTAAAAAATTGGGCAACCCCTTTGTTAGCGCTCTTTTTCTTACGAATTTCACTGAGTACATTTGTATCAACTAAATACATCAACACTTTCCGAATCATCAAATCGCAGAAAATCACTATCGTCACCAACATTCGGCATAGCCGCCAATACCTGGGCAAACGATTTTTTCTTAGTCCCAAGGAGCGCTTGTTTAAGAATTTCCCGATGTTCAGCTTCCGCACTACGACCATGTCTAGCCGCCTGTAGCTTCAAAGCCTTAATGACTTCTGGATCCAAGTCTCTTACTAAAAGTCTAGTCATATTTGCCCTCCTAAAAACGCTATCAATGATAGCTTATTGCAGCAACATTGCAAACATTGATAAATTCTTGATAGGATTAAATAGTTTATACATAAGAGCAAGCGGACATCTCGTTAAATAATTGAACCGCTGTCATGAAACTAATCTGCCGAGTTTTTTTTCGTTATCATGGCTGATCTCGCGATATTTGCGCGTATCAAATTGTAAGACAAAAAATGAACCGCTATTTATTTTCTCACTATATCCGCTGATTTGCAACGCAGCATCTCCATTCCCATGTTTGTTTTGATGCTGCGAAAATATAATTCAAATTAGACTTTTAGTCCATCGTCGTTGAGTCTTCTTCCAAGGGCAATAGTAATCTAACTTGGGTTCCCGAAAGATTTGATTCGAAATATAAACGGTAACCAACACTTCGGGCTCGGTGTTGCAATTTTTCACGCACATGTTTATCAGTACTTAGGCTCTTGCTGTTGTCACACACCTCGATAACTACCGCAGAACCTTTTGTTCGATCTTGGAATTGATAGGCTGAAAGGCGTATTTTAGTTGCACGCCCTTGTTTTATCACATGGCTAATGACTTCCTGAAGAATGCGTAGCACGAGTAACGCCTTCCCAGAGTCAAAACTAGGAATTGAGGGCATGTCATGAATATCCCATTCTAGTGAAATTTCGCTGTTTCTCAGCCTACGATCAATACGCGTTCGGAACATACCCAATACGACAGTCAGATCATTCTCTTGAATGTCCATAGAGTCTATCATCAACTGTATATCATTCAAGGTATCGCGTAATGCTCCGGAGATTTGTTGCATATTAGCTTTGCCTAATTCAATCGTGGCGAGAATCGATACCAGGCTGCCGCCTACACCGTCGTGCATATCAAGGATTAAGCGCGCTCGGTCTCCACTACGCGCATGCTGGTTTTCTAATCGCAGTAATTTTTGCTTATTCATTTCAAGTTCTGCCGTTTTATTTTCCAGTTGCGGGGCAATATCCTTGCGCAAAGTGTTCAACTCGTATTGCGCAGAAATAAACCGCCGTAGTAAAATAAGAGTAAAGCCAATCAGCAATATCACAGCAGCATATTGAATAAAGTAGCCTTGCGCCCAATCGATCAGGCCATGAAAAACCAGTATGTCATGTCCGGCATACAACATTATTACAAATCCCGACAAGGTGATAATTTGCGATTCAGTGTTATTGTTTTTCCATGTATTCATGACTAAAAAGAGCAGCCCGTACACACCGGCAAGATACGCAGCAGGATACCATAGGGTTTGCGCTACAAAATAAAATGCCTTCTCTTCTAAAAAATAAAGCACAGCAGCACACAGCACCGCAAAAATGAGCATAGGCCTTTCGATATGAGGTACTTTTTTTGCAAAAAAGCGATGAAAAAATATGACAGATATAAAGGCGTAAAAGCCAAGAGTGGTATAGGAAAACCAATCCCAGAGTAAGCGATTAACAGGAATATGAACGGTGAAAAGAGTTAAATTATGCAAGCCCCATAACAAGGCTCCTATTGCATAATAGCCATAATAGACCTCATGTTTACGAAAATACCAGAGTAGAGCAAAAATACCGCTTTGTAAAAATAATAACAAAGTAATAAATTGTATACTCGTGACGCGAAAAAAATAATGACTAGCATAAGAATTAATCAAATTCTCATACGGCGCCAAATGCAACTCAGGTAAATACCCGGCCCCTGCTTGATCGGTTTTTAAGTAAATATGGAGTGTATTTTTACCTACTTTCAACAGACTAGCCGGAATAGAAAATAATAGCGGCGTCCACCAGTTACGCGCTACAGGATCGTCAAAACGCCCTCCTTGCCCCAAAAGATTATGATTGAGATATACCGCAATATTCATTCGCGGTGAGGCGATTAGGATAGCCAGTGGGTGTTCCGGCAATGTTGCTAATTTAATATGAGTTCGGTACCAACCACTGACAATGCCTTTCCTATTTTCATCCTGCTTACGCCAATCATCCGGTAACGTAATTGTAGCCCAGCTTTGGGGGGGAATTTTATCAAGATCTTGAGTTTTAAACGCAGAAAATTCGACAATAGACAGCGACAACCTGTCCTCAGGCAGCGGTATTTTATAAAAAAATAACGTGCTTGTGAGCGCTAAACTGAATATAAAAATACCCAAACACGCAGTGACGGCATGTAGTTTTTTCTTATAATACAAACGAGCCTCCTAGGAGGCTATTCAAGCTTCTCTTCCCTGAGAGATTGAATAACAGCTTTCAAATCATTCACTACAATTGGTTTGGACAACTGTCCGTCACATCCAGCATCTAAACACTCTTGAACGGCACGTTGGGAATCATCAGCGGTTAATGAATAAATTGCTCTTGTATAACCTTTGTTTCGAAGTTGTCGTACGGCCTCCATTCCCGAAAGATTTGGCATTCGCATATCCATGAGAATAAGATCATATGATTCAAGTAGTGCATGCGATACTGCTTCAAAACCATCATTGACGACAGTAGCCTCACAGCCTACTTTTTCGAGATAAAGTTTTATGACTGCTTGGTTCATAGTATCATCTTCTGCCAACAAAACACGAATGGGTTTTATTGGTTTATCGACGACAGTTCTTCGCGAGAGATATTCTTCCATCACATCAACTATATCGTGGCGATTAATAGGTTTTTTTAATATTTTCTTAAAACCTGCTTGTTTAAATTTTTCCAGTTCGCTGTCAATTAATGTCGCTGTAATCGCGACTATGGCCAGCGTCGGTTCTTTCTTAAGTAAAATTTCTGCTAATTCAACGCCATCAACTCGAGGCATCCGTATATCGGTAAAAATCAAATCAAAATGATTGTTTTCACATAAATCTAATGCTTCTCGTCCATCACTTGCCAGAATAATATCCGCACCGGTTTTTTCAATGATACCACTGACCAAATTTCGGTTATCCTCATGATCTTCTGCGTAGAGCACCTTGCCTGAAAATCGAATAACAACTTCTGTTGCTTGTTGCTCTGGTAATACATCAACCCATTCGGTATTGCTGAGTGAATCTATAGCAATGGAAGCAGTGAAAGTGCTGCCTTTGTCAAATTCACTGGTCACCGTGATATCACCGCCTTGCTTTTGCGCTAATTTTTTTGAAAGATAAAGTCCAAGTCCAGTACCGCCAAAATTTCGAGTTGTGGCAACATCTGCCTGAGAAAATGACTCAAATAACGTGTTCACTTGATCCGGCTTTAGTCCTATTCCTGTATCAGTGACAGAAAAATAAAGTTTTCCATTCTCTTTATTACAGTATACATCAACGACAACACGACCGGTTTTAGTAAATTTAATAGCGTTTCCGCATAAATTAATCAAAATTTGTTTCAATCGTGTCGGGTCACCATTGAAAACCCCCGGTAATGGGAACTGGTAATTAAAAATGAAATCCAGTCCTTTTTCCCGTGCAAGCAATTCAAAGGTGTCGTTTATTTCTTTGAGCATGGGTAATAAATGGATTTTGATATTTTCAAATTCTAGTTTTTGTACCTCAAGTTTTGAGAGATCTAAGACATCATTTATTAAATGAAGAAAATGATTTCCACTGCGGTTGATTATTCTAAAATAACTGTTTTTTTCCTTAGTACTGAGATCATTTTCTTGGCCGGCTTCAGAATAACCGAGGATAGATGTTAGCGGTGTTCTAAATTCATGGCTCATACTGGCAAAAAACTCTGTTTTTGATCTGTTGTTCGCTTCGCTAATCTCCTTATCTTTTAATGCTAACTCCATTCTTTGTTGGGTTAATAATTGTTTTTTTTCAGCTTGAATTTTTTCCTTTTTTTCTTGATTGAGTCGATCGGTAAGACTAAGAGACAGAAAAATAACTTCAATTGCTGATCCGATTTGTACGCCGTAGTCCGTTATAAAAACGCTAGGTAAAAGGTCAACAGCTTTAAGCAAAAATATAACTACACCAATGACCAGTGAAATCCAGGCTAAGAGATAATACCTGGCCGCAGTGAAACCCCGATTCCAACAAAATATACCTGCTAATAACAACAAGGGTAGAAAGAATAAGAACCAATAAAGAACGAGCTTTATATTAGTAGAATAAGGAACTATCAAAGAAAGAAAAGAAAGTAAAATAAATCCTGCTACGATAATCTTTAAAATTTTATGCAATGTAGGAACATATTTTTTTGTTTGCAAAAAGCTCATTGAAAATACAAAAATCCAAATCCCCATTACACTACTCACAAAACTGAAACTCGGATTAACCCACCAAATTAAATCTCCCCATAAATACTGTACTGCAAATCCGTTTATTATCATTTGGGCGATAATCCAGGATATAATATAAAGAATATAAAATAGATAGGTTCTTTCTTTTACCAGCAAAAAAACAAAAATATTGTATAAGAGCATTGCCAACACGATGCCATAATAAAGTCCCAATGCAATTTGTTCTTTCTCTACCTGTTGCACAAACGAGTTTGGCGACAAAAGGGTTAGCGGTAACTGCATGCTTCCTTCAGTTTTCACTCGAATATAAAACACCTGAGACGATTGATTATTAAGAGTGAGAGGAAATACAAAATTTCGGTATTTAAATTCACGTTCAGAATAAGCACGCTGATCACCGGATTTTATGACATGAAACTTATTGTCAGTAGTTTCGAAATAGAAATCAATCTGATCTATGAAAGCATAACTTAATTCCAATAACCACTTCGACGGATGTTGTATCGTTTGATCAATTTCTGCATCACTAATTTTTGCAATTGAAGAAAGAGATTCACGAGTAGCCTCGTGCACAACCTGAAATCTTAACCAATAAGCTGATTGGGTAAACCCAAAATTTGGCACTTTTCTCTGGCTCTTAACCCATTTATCATCAAATTGCGATGATCGAATCTGCTCAAGAGTCCAGTGACCATCAATGTCTTCCAATACATCAAGATGCTTTCCTACTGAGTACTCTCCAATGCTGTCATCGAGCAAGATAGGAGATCCAGATTGCGCCAGAGACGGCATAAAAACCATTAATATTAATGGTAGATATACTTTGACAATTTTTTTATAAATCATAGCGCCTATTTCCAGCGAAGATGAACACTCTAAGCATTGGGTGATGTTCTTTTTACCCCAAGTGTTCATCTTCAGTCAATGAAAACACTTTTTTTAGGTTTAAAAAGCATTATCCTAGATTCCGCAGTTGAGCACTATGAGGCATCGTTAAGCGGCGGATAAAAAAACGCATGAGCTTGTTTGTCGAATTCACTCTGAGGATGAGGGCACTACGCCATGAATAGCACGCTTAAGCACACTCTGCATGCCGTCAAACTGCGGATTCTAGGATTATCAATAGCCACAGGGTTACCTAAAATAGGCCTAGCATCTGTTCACTACGAAAGACACCAGCCTACTAAATAGGGATGAAAAAATAAATTATTGAGCAACTCCTGACTGTAAATGACCAGTAATTCAGCACGCATTTTTTTGTTTTGTTTCAAACACCAACGTTTTAATTTGATTGATAAATGTGGTTCATCAACAATGGGCAGGTTTGACAGGGAATGTTTCATCGTTATATGTATGTATTTCTTGATTGTTTATACTTTAGCTATTTATGACAATCAGAGGAACTTGTTTCTGATTCCCATGCTCCTGCGTAGGAACGAGGTATGACCCCCAACTAAAAAAGCCAAATCATTGAAAGACATACGCCCATAAAGTGATTAAACTTAATAATCCTCAGGGTGTGTTGACATTTCATTTTTATCACTAATTAAACGACCATATGCAAATTAAAATCAAAGAAACAAAAGATAGCGGTTAAATGTTATACCCGTAGCGATTGAGATCAAACATTTATGGAACAAAACTCCGTTAATCACACTAGCCGGAAAACGCTAGAAATAATGCTGCTGATTACCTTGCTTGGCAGTTTGCTATTAGAATTTTTTGTGTTCTCGTTAGGGAATATACCCGGTTCAGTGATCTTACGGATTGAGCTGAGTGGTTTATTGTTTTTTATTGGAGTAATGATCATTTTTTTTGCCAAATATGCCTTGCGTAAAAATGCCCAGCTCGAGGTATCCGGCGCCGTAAGCAATACACTGGTTACCCGTGGAATTTTCAAATATTCAAGAAACCCTATTTATCTGAGCATCATGATAATGCTCGCAGGCACCGGACTCATCTTTAATAATATTTGGATTATCGTATTAATTTTTCCACTCGGTATGGCGATTTACCGGATTTTAATTCTCCCGGAAGAAATTAAATTAACCGCACAGTTTGGTAATGAATATATTCATTACATGAACTCGGTAAGACGCTGGTTATGATATTTAGTGCCGATTAATTTAACGCTTATCGCTGACGTCTTTCCCGTATACTACTCGATACAATACTGGCAATACGAGTAAGGTCAAAAGAGTGGATGACAGTATGCCACCCACCACAACCGTAGCCAGTGGTCGCTGCACTTCAGCGCCGGTGCCCACGTTTAATGCCATTGGAACAAAACCCAAGCTAGCCACCAAGGCAGTCATTAATACGGGCCGCAACCGGGTTAAAGCACCGTCCACAATTGCCTGTTCCAAGGCAAAGCCTTTTTCGCGTAAATCACGAATAAAGGACAACATGACGACCCCATTGAGCACCGCCACTCCTGACAATGCAATAAAACCAACTGCCGCCGAAATAGATAAAGGCAAGTCGCGTAATGCCAGGGCCGCAATCCCACCGGTAAGTGCTAAAGGCACGCCGCTAAAAACTAACGCAGCATCTTTGGCCGAGTTGAATGCCATAAACAGTAAACCAAAGATGATTAACAAGGTCAGCGGTACAACGATGGAAAGACGTTGCGATGCAGAAATCAACTGCTCAAATGTACCGCCATAACTCAACCAATAACCGGCGGGCAATTGCAAATCGCGCGCAATAGCCGATTGCACATCCGCCACGAAACTGCCCAGGTCACGACCGCGTACATTTGCGGTAACCACCAAGCGGCGCTTACCATTTTCGCGACTAATTTGATTCGGGCCAATAGTGACTTCAATATCCGCCACTTCTTGTAACGGAATGGTTAGCGGAGGCTGGCGGATAATCCCCAAATTATCCGCATCACCCCGCACTTCGGGTTGATTCATGCGTGGCAAGCGAATCGGTAAACGCATTAATGCATCGAGATCAGTACGCTGTGCTTCGGGTAAGCGCACCACTAAATCAAAACGTCGATCACCCTCGAATATCTGCCCCGCTATCTCACCGCCTACCGCAACACGTAAAACTTCTTGCACACTCGCGACATCCAGACCGTAAAAAGCTAAACGTTCACGATCAGGCACAACCGTAAGCAAGGGCAGTCCGGTGGCTTGCTCTACACGTGCATCAGCCGCTCCCGCAACCTTGCCCACAATCCTCTCGATTTGTGCCGCTAAACTTACTAAGGTACCCAGGTCGTCGCCATAAACCTTGACCGCTAAGTCTGCGCGAACGCCGGAAATCAACTCATTAAAACGCATCTGGATGGGCTGGGTAAATTCATAATTATTCCCTGGAACCGTTTTCGCGACGACCTCCATTTCGGCAACCAACTCGGCCTTGCTCTTGCGCGGGTCAGGCCATTCAGCGCGTGGTTTCATGATCACGAAGGTATCGGCCACACTCGGTGGCATCGGATCAGTAGCAACTTCGGCGGTACCGATTTTGGTAAAAATATGTGAGACCTCCGCAAACTCCCCCAGACGAGACTCTAATAAAGTTTGCATCTCCACCGCTTGACTGAGACTGGTGCCCGGAATACGTAAGGCATGTAAGGCAATATCTCCTTCGTCCAAATTAGGTATAAATTCGGTGCCCATGCGGGTCGTTTGCACGACCGACAGCAACACAAGCACAAGCGCTAATGCAAGTACCGGCAAACGATGTGCGAGCACCCAATGCAAAACGGGGGCATAAATCCGCCGCGCGCTACGCATAAGCAAATTTTCCTTTTCATTAACCCGACCACTCACAAATAAAGCAACTGCAGCAGGCACGGCAGTCAGCGAAAGAATCAGTGCAGCTGTCAAGGCCATGACAACCGTCAACGCCATGGGATGAAACATCTTTCCCTCAATACCACTGAGCGCAAAAATGGGGATATAAACAATGAGGATAATAATCACCCCGAAGACACTCGGGCGAATGACTTCTACGGTAGCGATACGCACCAGGCGCAAGCGCGTTGCGAGATCCGGCAGCGATTTGCTTTGCTGTTGATAGAGGGCTAAGTGACGCAAACAGTTTTCCACAATAATCACCGCGCCATCGACGATGAGTCCAAAGTCTAATGCGCCAAGACTCATGAGGTTGCCCGAAACACGAGACTCAACCATGCCGGTTATCGTCATTAACATCGCGACCGGAATAACCGCTGCTGTGATCAGTGCAGCACGCCAATTACCTAATAGCAAAAATAGTACTGCAATTACTAATAATGCACCTTCGGCAAGATTTTTTTGCACCGTAGCAATGGTTTTATCAACCAACGTAGTGCGATCATAAAGTGGCGTGAGTGCCACACCATCAGGCAATGAAGCTTTTATTTGTTCCAGCTTTTCAGCGGTGGCACGTGCTACCAAGCGACTGTTTTCACCCATGAGCATGAATACGGTACCAAGCACCACTTCTTGGCCATTTTGGGTTGCTGCCCCGGTACGCAATTCACTACCCAGGGTAATCTCCGCAATACTGCTTAACCTGATGGCAACTCCGTCGCGTTGTGCAACGGTAATGGCGCGAATGTCTTCTAGATTGGCGAGCTGTCCCGGTGAGCGCACTAAATATTGCGCCCCAAAACGCTCAATATACCCCGCACTCGTATTGCGATTATTACGCGCCAGCGCAGCCACGATATCTTGCAGACTGAGATCATAAGCCAATAATTTATCCGGATCAGGCAGCACATGAAACTGTTTGCTATAACCTCCGATGGTATTGACTTCCACCACACCAGGGGTCTGCCGCAGCTGGGGTCGCACTATCCAGTCTTGCACGGTGCGTAACGCCATCGGGTCATGTTTAGCACCGTCTTCACTGGAGATGGTATACATAAAAATCTCGCCGAGGCCGGTTGCAATTGGGCCTAAGGCTGGCTCAATGCCTTTAGGCAGTCTTGCTTTGAGCTCAGACAAACGTTCATTAATCAGCTGTCGGGCAAGATAGATATCCGTATGGTCTTTAAATACCACGGTAACTTGCGACAAACCATAACGTGAAATAGAACGTGTATAGTCTAAAAAAGGAATCCCTGCCATCGCCGTTTCAATCGCAAAGGTAATGCGTTGCTCTGATTCTAATGGGGAATATCCTGGCGCCACCGTATTAATTTGTACTTGAACATTGGTAATGTCGGGTACCGCGTCAATCGGTAATTTTTGGTAATCGTATAAACCCAAGGCGGAGAGCGCGACGACCGCGAGCAATACCAACCAACGGTGGGTCAATGAAAAAGCAACGACACGGTTTATCATCCCGCTCTTGGTATCGCTATTATGATCCATTCTTGCGCCCTCTAATGATCATGACTGGCGCCAGACTTTTCGATGTCGGCTTTAATCAGATAACTGTTTTCAATAACATACTCGGTACCCGGTTTTAAGCCACCTAGCACTTCGAACCAATCCCGATCACTACGCCCAAGTTCCAACATGCGCACTTCATAAGTATCATCAAAACGCGCAAAGACGACTTGGAAATCTCTAAAACCTTGCACGCCGGAGCGACGTACCGCCAGCGGCACGGCATGTTCTGCAAGCGTGATGCGGCCACGTACAAACTGCCCGGGCTTGAAGCGTCTCGTGCCATTGTGCGGTTTATTAGGCAACACAACCCGTGCCTGAATACTCTGACTCGCATGCGCTGCCATCGGCGATAACCAACTTATTTTTCCGTTAATAGGCTCACCACCGAGGCTTGTAATCTGCACCGCCTGCCCTACTTTCACGCGTGCCAAGTCTTTAGCAAACACATCAAGTTCGACCCAAACTTTGGCAAGATCGACAAGCGTAAATAAGGGCTCTTCGCCGGTCGCTTCGCCCACTTGTATATTCCGTAATACGATAACACCACTTATGGGAGCATCGACCACATAGGTTTGCAAACTCTCGTTACTTTGTATTTCCGCCAATGCATCGCCCTTGCGAACCTTTTTCCCTATCTCAGTTTGCAGTTTTATCACCACGCCCGGAAACCGCGCCCGCACCTGCGAGAAACGATTAGGATCGCTGGTCACACGACCGGTGAGGTCTAGAGTTTCTTTGATTTTTTGCGCCCCGGCGATGGCTGTTGTAACCCCGCTTTGCTGTGCAATATCGTTGGCGATTTGCACACGACCCTCGTAGTTCGCGTATTGCCAGGTATACTGCTGGCCTTGGTAGCTTGCGTTGACGAGCACATCAAAAGAGTGAGGCTCTGTTACCTCGCCGTCGCCACGTAAATAGTCGTTTTGCGCTTGAAACTGAAAATTATCCACCTGGCCATCAAGACGCTGCAGTTTAATATTCAAGCTTACATCACCGGGCTTAAGTTTTTTCCCAGCGTAATAAGCATAAATATGAAACTCGGGCGGCACCCCTTGCTCAAAAATTTTCATTTCCAGCGCAAAACTATCTTGTTGTAACAAACGGCCGCCATGCGGGCCTTTGGCAACTTCATCTTCTGCGTGCTCAGCATGATGACCAGCAACACCATGCTCGTGATGCGGCGCTTCGGCTAACCATAACCATGCGGTGAGCACGATCCCAACGAGGACGATAATACTGGTGTATATTAGGTTTCTATAGATGTTCTGGTCGTGACTCATGGTTTAACTCCTACGCGCAGTTCAGCGCCCGTTAAGCGCTCAATTTCTATCCGAAAACGATGATAATTTGCCGCAGCGATAACGGCTTCAAGGCGGGTATCGAGTAATATTTTCTGCGCTTGATTTAATTCCAACAAAGAAAACCGACCACGTTTATAACCTTGCGCATAGTCCGTAGCCAGCTGCTCTGCTTGCGGAATAATACGCTGACTCAAAGCGGCATAAGCCGTTTGCGCATGTAATAACTCTTGGTAGATTGCGTACAAGCTGCTATGCAAAGCCAGACGTTGCTGCTCATAGCGGTATGGCTCGCGCTCAGCGAAATATTGACGCTCTGCGATATAGGGCTGGGCGCGGGCGTTGGAACCCAACGGAATACTCGCTGATAAGACCAGAGCACCATCCCCCACTTCATTGAAGTGTCGAATACCGGCGGATAACTGAAAATTGGACTTGCGACGACTTTGTGCGAGACGTAAATTCGCTTTTGCCACACGCTCTGCCGTCGCAAAGCGGATTAAATCAGGATTATGAACTAACCATGTTTCAAGCTGCTTGAAAGGCGGCAACACTGGCAATACAAATAAAGGCGCTTCAGCGTGACTAAATGGCACTTGGGTTGCTCCCCAATAAGTCGCCAACTTAAGCCACGACGTCGATAATTCATGCTCGGTATGTTCGCGTTCAATTTCTGCTCGCGCCAACGCAATCACCACGCGACGCTGTTCCGCCACGTGGCTGCGTCCAGCCTTGACTCTTTGCGTAACAAACTCAAGCGTATCTTGCAGCAATTTCATTTGCTCGTGTGCAATGCGTAACCGATGTTGATCAACTACCACATGCATAAACTGTTGGGCCGCTTCGGCGAGCACATCAAGACGCTGACTGTCTTGATCATTACGCAGTAAATCCGCCTGCCGCTGGGCGAGATTCCCACGTTTGCTGGCCTTGCCTCCAAATTCTAGGATTTTAGCCAGACTCAATGTCGTTTCGAGTCGGTCGCCAATACGGTAGGCACCGCTACCCGCAAAGTTTTGCAATTCCAGTTTCAATTCCAGCGCCGGGGTTTGTCTTGCCTGGCGTATTCTGGCGGCCGCAGCACGCGCTTCAATAGCGTTAATATTCAGCTGTGAATTGCGTTCCAACACCTTAATGACTACCTGATCTAGAGTAATCGACGCAGCTGCCGAAGTATCCACCGCGTGGACAGCATAGCTATTAATGCACGCCAGCAATAGGACTATTAATCGTTGCATGAGATTCCTTAATTCGCAAACACCTGACCTGCGAACAAGCAGATAGGTCAAATAGTTTGCATTGTAAAAAATAAACTAATGAAAGATACAGGTCTGTTGACATTGCATTATTATCACTGCTGGAGACACTTTTTCAGGTGCAACAGTGACAAAAAAACAACATCAAAATACCAAATTGTGCTGCGGAAAATGTGGCTATTAGAGAGGTGGTGCACGTAACTGAGGTGATAAATTGACACGCCAACGCATCAGTGGCACATCATCATTACGGCGACTTAATCGTTGTACTTGCAGATGCGGGGAAAGAATGAGAATAACCGTGGCAAACAGCGCGATAGCCAATAACAACAACGAAATGTACTTGCCCAAACCGTCTGGAAAAATATTAACAACCGTTATCTCGATACCGGAATGATGTTGTTCTGCACTATGTACTGGGTTATGTCCTGATGCATGATGAGAGCTGCCCCAGTCCGCTTCATTCAGGTCATGCTGATAACGATTCTGAACCTGCTGAGCAATACCACCGTGTCCATATGAGGACTCTGTATGGATGTGTATGTGTAATTGACTAGACAGCACAATCAACAGAGTGGATACCATAACGGAAAGCCATATTGCTTGAGTGCGTAGCAGAAATCGACGTAGCCTTTGCATAAAGCTTATTAAACCTGAAAATTGAATAAATTGCACGTGTCTATCCATCTGACAAAGGGCTTTTCTCACATGGCAGGCTGGAGTTTACAAACATGGTAACTGCTAAGCGCTTTTCAATTTTATCATTCTGACGATAATTATCGCGCTAATCGGTAATATCAAGCCTATTCCAGTTACGCTAATGAGCAACCAACCCAAATCGCTGTAATCCGCAGGCACTTGCACTAAACCCGTTGTGCGATCTTTGACTTCGCGGGTAATAATAAAGGTTTGATTCAAATATTTAGTACCTAATTGACTCAGTGACAAGGCAAGATTAGTGAATGACGCCATAACAGCAAAAAAAGTCGCTTTCAAATGTGCGGGCGCAGAATTGGCAATCCAGGCGAGCATGGGGATCATCGCAATTTGCCCCAAGGGTGATTCCAACGCGGTATCGACCAACGCGATGAATCTTGCATCAACCACACCGCCAGTGACCGCCGCTGTCCACTCGTGCAAACCGTAATACATTCCAACGATTGGAAAAGATAAAAACGTGCTCGCAATGGTCAAAAATACAATAATATAGGCAATCGATTTTTCGGCCATAAAACGCCGAAAAATAAACATGCCGAGTAAAGTAAGCCCACTGGCAACCAGTGATAGAATGGAAAAAAACTGTTGATCAAACGCCAATTCATCGATCATCCACCAGCTTGAACCCGGCCCCGGCCCCGGCATCGCACGAAATACAAATATTATAATCGCGGTACCCAGTAATAGCTTGCGTGCTTTTGGCTCCAACACTTTCAACAAACGCAACATCAGGAAAGTGACAATCATAAAGGAACCAATGAAAATAATTTCTTGATTATAAGTGTAATCAGACAAGCCCAGTGTGACGGTAAAAACAACAAAAACGAAACTACCCCCCAAGATCCACCAATTAGCAGAGGTCTTTGCAACATCGCCATGAATCATTTTCCGCGCTTCGTGGCTTGTTATCCCTTGCTGACGATAACGTCGAAAGTCGCGAAATTTAATCCAAAAACCTAATAATACGCCAAGAATGGAAACAACTGGGATAAACAGGGCCATCTGGTAAATATCAGTGTAAACACCAATTTTTTGGTCCTCATCCATGCCACTGACCCCATCAAACATATAAACATTTAACAGCGCCACAAAAATACTACCCCCAATGATGGCAACTCTGCCGAGTGTTTGCATGGTGGTGTGCATCAGACGAAGCAAGGCAGGATCAAGTTCTTGCCCGTTGGCGCCAAAACGTGGCACCGCTTCCACGGTCATCGCATCGGCGACCACATCTTGCACCACATAACCGATAGGCGCCAGCAAGGTACTGAGCACAAACCAAGCCTCTACCGACATGATTTCTTGCATCGCAGCGGTATGACTGAGCAAACCAACCATGATCAGCAAACTGGTGGCAATCAAACCCGCACCTATGTATACCAGCACCGATTTATAGCGCCAGATCAAATCAACCAAATGACCCAGCGGCATTTTTAAGGCCCAAGGAATGCCCGCCCAAAAACCAAGCGCCACCAGAAACTCTGCGGAAAGCCCAAGATAATCTTTGACAAAAAAGGTACCAACAATTCCGGTTAAGCCCGAAATGCCTGCAGCCAAATAAACCATTAACGGGGGTAGATAAGACAGCCGCATCTCGCGACCGAGTTCCAAGATCGTGCGATCAAACCAAGAAAAAATACGTGAATTCATAACCAAAACCCATGAGACTTAATAACGAGACAACATCTGATTAATATATAACTTGAGCAAGGAAAATTAGCTCCAAGTATTTTCAATTTTAACAGATTCGTTAAACCTCGTACTTTAATCTAACAAGTAAGTTCAATATGTTAGACAAAAATTTAATGAGTCTACCATTTTCAATGCATTTTGTTTTCTGTTTGCAGAATTTAGGGTGAAGCCAAAATATCAAAAACTTGAGAAATAATCAATATCCCCCACCAAACAAACGATACCACCCTTCAGGTGTACTGAGTGCATTCCAGCCACGACTCCATTCATTGCTGAAATCTGTGACAGTGTCTTCTACAGGATGTTCAATGTTGGTATGCCACGCACGGGAAGCGACTCCTTTAATAGGAGCTTGGTCAGCAAAAATGAGATTCAACCACCACGCCGACATATTATCGCGCGCATAATCTTCTAAACCTGATTGCAATATAGGATTAAATAACGGCACGGTATTATGCGCACCGCGACTCGCCTTAGCTTCTTCCAAAGTACTGCGACCGGATAAAACATCATCTAATTCAGCCCACGAAGTCATTACAGACGTTGCGGTACGAAATCGATTTTCGGCGTTTTCGGGTCGATCCCAATTAGCATCGCCATAGGCGTCCCAAGTATCACCTAACATATTGCCGGCAGGCGCACCGTTTTCGTTTAGGATATTGTGTAAGAACAACACGTACAGATTGGCCGTGGTACCGCCAACATCATGCCCGGAGGCTTCCATGATGCCGCGTTTATTGATTAAGTGGCCTCCGGCATGACGGTCGGTTAAATAATGCATGGCCATAGATTCTAGTATATAAGACCGATTGCGATCACCGCTGGCCGCCGCTTCTAGTGCGAGATTATGCATCTCTGTATAGACGCCCATATTGTTGTCCATACCCTCACGACGTGGGGCGCTAAAATGACTGTCATTACGGGCGGCGAGTTCCAAATAAGACAGACTACGGCGATCCGCGGTAATGGATTCTAGATCAGATGCGGAAGTATGATCACCGGCCCGTTCTCTGTCGAACACCGCCAATAGAGCGGTCATTTCTTCACGGTTAAAATGACTGTTGAGTTGTCGATAACTGGCTTCAGGGTCTATACCCTCTTCGTTGAACGCGCCATAGAAATCACCCATTAGTGCGGTAATATCTCCAGGCGTGACTTCCAATCCATTGTTTAACCGAATCGGTGTAGATAAATGTGAAGAGGCACGCATGGCGGTATCAATTAACTCTGGACTAAGCTCACCCGATGGCGCATGAAGTAATAAATTTAATAAAGCATCATCAACCGTGCGACGATGTTCATCAGATTCAAAACGATGAATCATCGCGTTGCTTTGATCCGTACCCGCTAACGATGGAGCGCTGTATTGAAAACCGTGCTGTACATGGCCACGAAATGCTTGACCAATGTTATGAGCTTGTCGTTCACTGCGATCATGTTTCGTGCTAATCAAACGGCGGGGCGCGGTCGTTGTTGCAGCTAAGGCATGGGCCACTTCATGGCCTAATATTTCCATCGCCGCAGGATTACTCAATGTTGGATTAACTTTTGAACTAAGCGATATTTGCCGACCACGACTATGCGCAAGAGAACCTAACATCGCGTTACTTCGATTATCACCACGGACGATACTCAAGTGACGTATGTCAGGCCCAAAGCTGCTGCGTAATGCATTGTTAACGGAACGTGGCAGCGCTTGAGTTAGTGATAATGCGGGTTTGTTATCTTGGTGTAACCAACGTTGTACCGATTGATTATCTACCGGCGTAAATTGCGCGTGTGCGGCGTTGTGTGAACGTGGGGAATTGTTTTTTGAAGTACGCATTAATGTTCTAAACATGGGTGAATATTTCATGATTTAATTCCTTTTTCATGTCCTGTCCTTCATTTTAATCCTCTTGCAATACATCATTCACCGACACAAAAGTTAAGTCCCTACTATCGATGCGTCGCGAATCGGTGGTACCAAAAACTTGCACCGCATCCCGCGTAATCGGTACCACCTCTAACATAGTAAACCCACCGGTAAACAGATCGTGATCTTGCCTTGACCAACCCGTCCACGCGAACACTGCGTCTTGACCGGAGCGCACGGAGTAATCAAAATAAGTCCAGCTAGTAGAACTTTCCATGCGATACAGGCGCAAATCACGATGGCCATTGCTCAACGCCTCGCGTTCAGCATAATGCAGCTGACTGCGTACGCTGGAAACACCTTCTCCCAGATCTTCCAATTCATCGGTCTCTAAAGCGGTGCGTTCTTCTTCGCTGAGTTGCGGTGATTCACCGGCCCCAAAACGCATAGCAAGCTGTTCAATTTCTGCGGTACGAATGCGCGCTTGCGCACCACGTAACTCACTGCGGTAGATAATGCCGTGATGATCTTTGCGCTGATCTATGACTACGCGCACGGCTTCTAACTCTTCACTTAAGCTGCGCAATTCGTCATCGCTTGCACCAGTGTTCATAAACATAAGAGATTGAGCTTGACTTGCGGCGGCATCCATCGCGAGTTCTTGCGCTTGCAAGCGATATAATTCTTGTTCAATCCCAGCTTCGCGCATTAAGCGGTCGAAGCGGCGTTGCAGTGAGGCCGAAGCGCCCCACAGCTCGTCCAAACTTTCTGAATTAAATTGCGCGGCCACCTCTTCCAATGTCAACTCATAGTAACGCCTCATTTTTCTCACACGACCGTTTGCGTCGGCAACCGATGCCGCTAAACGATCTGGCGCATGAGGTTGCCATGCTTGCACGGGTAAGGTGGTGCCACGGCTGTGGCTAAACATACGACTAATATGACGGGAATAACGGGCTTCACGTTCTTGCAGTTCTTCTGTGTAGATACGCCGTGCTGTGCTGCCCTCTTGCAGTAACGGCGCTATACGGTAAGAACCCTGTGCTTGAGGATTTAAACGATAACGCGCGTTTTGCAACATGCTTTCTGCTTCGCGGAAATCTTCAGTTAAATCCGTCCAATCCAGATCTGCGGTGTCGCTATGAAACAAAGGTATGTATAATGCATCGAGCTTGTCATCTATCTCATCCCACTGTTCCATATCACGAATAAATTCGGGGCTGGCATCGCTTAAATCCAATTGCTCTTCCATATTTTGAAAGCGTGTCAACAATGCTCCTTCAGCAACTGTATTGCTGGTATCTCCAAAGGCTTGCTGATGTAATTCAGCAAACTGCTCGCGTAAAAGATCAAGCCCCAGCAGACCGGAATAACTTTCTCTGGCACGGCGATAACCCGCTTCAAAGGCCTCCACAATATCCCCTTCTTTATCACGCGCCTCCCGCCGGTATTGGGCAATTGATTCACGTGCTTCGTCATGTAATGTGACGGGATTTTCAGCGCCTAAACGGGATAATTCTGACACACTACGTTCAGCCAATTGAATAGAACCCACTAAGACCCGGTACTCGGTCATTGCGTCACGCAGCTCTTGGCGCACGCCAGTCACTTCACTCGGGTCGAACGACATCCAACGTTCAAAAGCATCGTTGGCACCCGTAACATGCAGTATGGGGCCACCCAACATCATCACAACAAAACCAGCGCCCGCTACGTATGGGTTGGGACTGCGCATCATGGCGCCACCAATCGCAAACAAAGCTAGGTTTAATGCATTAGAAAAAGCAGAGAACGCAATCGCGGTGCGCCGTTGATCTCGCGTATCGTAATCGGCCAGCGCCGTCTGGGTGAAATCAAGCACAGCCAAAATAGCAAACTCACCAATATGCACGGGGATTAAGCGGGCCATGCGAACACCAACGGTAAAACCATAAGCATTATGCGCAGTACCAGCTAAGGCTTCTAAGGCGCTCATATCATCATTATTTAAACGTTCAACCAAATCGGATTGGGCTGATACCGTATGATAAATCATCACCGAACCGAAAGCCCGGCCGGCCAAGCCAAAACCCACTTCCATTCTTTGGCGGAACGGTGACCATTCAGGATTGATGGGTTGTTCTACAATTAAACGGGTGCGCTGACGGCCACCACTAGCAGGATCGGGAGTTGATTGTACTTCTATACGCATAGCGCTTTCCAACGTACGTGCACCCTCTCTAAGCCTCTCTACTTCACGTTCAATGAAATCTCGGTCTTCGCCTTCTAAACCTTCGAGTTCTTGTTCAAGCAACGGCGCTAAGACGGCCATTTCCGCCATTAAACTTAGCCGTGAACCACGTACTAATGACTCTGCACCAGCGACCGTATTGCGTAAGGTTTCGATATTACGTAGATGTTCGCGGATTTGTATTTGCCGTGCGCTCAACTCCAACCCTTGAGCGCGGTCGATTAACACAAGAACAGGTTCGCTCAACGGTTGCAAAGCTGCTCCAGATGGACGCTCCGCACCAATAGCATCTAAATGCGTGGTCAGCGCTTGGGCTTCGGCAACGGCAGGCGCAACACCGCCTTCCGGTGGAGCCACTGCGGGTGGACGCGTTACACCGGATCGATTAACACTGCTGCGACCAATTTCTTGGTTAAACTGATCCATATAGTCGTGCAGCAATTGACGGGGGATTGTCATACGTGTTTCTATACGCGTACGTTCTGCCACCACGTCGGGATTCGCACCTTCACTTTCGATACGTTCATCGAGTTGACGTATTTGTTGTTCGGCACGATTTATTTCTAAACCCGCGCGCAGAATCAGCGCATTGCTAGGCCGCAAGCCACCCTGCGGCTCACCAGTTAAACCACTTAAGTGGTGCTCTCCTTGCCCCTCCAATATACTAAGCATACGCACAGTACTTGCGTCTGTCGTCACGTAAGCTTCATAACCAAGTTCACGCATAAACCAGACAGTACCGGCGCTTAAACGGCCTTCGTCGCCACCAACCACTACCGCGCTACGCACCGTTTGGCCAGAGGCACTGGGTTCAGCCGCCAGTTGTGCCAACATACGACTCGCATCAACTAAAAATTGACTGCTGACTAAATGCCCCCCTGCGTCGCGAGTAAACATACCGCGCTGCATATGATGGGTCGCATCTAAAATACGCACTCGTTCAGCCAAGCCAGCCTCACGTAATGCGCTTTCGAATTGCTCCCGCATAGCCGTGATATCACGGTCACGAACATCGGCCAGTACGACCAGGTGTTCACCGTTGGGCATTTCTATGATTAAATTGGCAGAATGGGTGTCTGGGTGAAAACCACTGGCTGCATCGGAGTCGGGATGTAAAAATGTGGTCACCGAACCTTCACGTAAAGGCATGGCAATACGTGAGCCGCGGGCCGTTTCTGCGGGGACTTCGGCACGAATACGGCCGGGTTCACGAATCAAATCCGCTTCCACAACGACAGGGCGACTTTCATTGCCAATAATTAACTCTATCGTGGGAAACCGCACTTGTTC
This sequence comes from uncultured Ectothiorhodospiraceae bacterium, assembly GCA_964636675.1. Lineage (GTDB taxonomy): Bacteria > Pseudomonadota > Gammaproteobacteria > S012-40 > S012-40 > JALUUH01. The sequence continues at coordinate 37,764 of CAZWUO010000002.1, read as the reverse complement.
TTGCGCAATGGCGACGCGTGTTTCTACATAGTCATTCCACGCGGCATCCAAACGCTCGGGCGAACTGCGTACCGCCACATTTTGTTCGCGTACCCACGCCTCACGTTGTGCAGCCAATTCACTACGCAAACGACTTGGTAAATTAACATCACGGTATACTTGTTGTGCTTGTTCCACCGCCGCCAAAGTACGTTGAAACACGCCGCGCTCAGCCTGCCGTGCGGTGAGACGAATGATGCCGATTTCCATGTGTTCGGCCAGCAAAGGCAACACATTGATATGATCCGCATGGGTATGGGTTAAAATGACTTTAACAATAGGCCGTCCCGCCGCGACTTCAACTAACTGCAACACAGCGGCTTCAGCTAAGGCCTGGCTGCCACGACCAAAAGGAAGCTGTGCGCCGGCATCTACTAACATCAGGCCTTCTGCCGTGTTGACCATAGTAAAAGCCGCGGCACCGGTCGCAAATTTTACATAGTCGGTCGTCACAACATAGTCAGGTGTCATGTAGACAACAGAAATAGGGCCTTCTGCAGTCCAAAGAATGCCGCCATAGGTGGTTATAGGCGGCGTCCTAAAGCCACGTTGTTCTGGTGTGGCACCTAAATCGAATTCAGGAATATCTTCTTGCTCACATACGGGATAACGCGCTTCTTCTTCCGTCGCAAAAACTTCCTCCCGGTCGATAGCGTATAGAATAACATCACTATGAAAATCGTTGAATACACCGACGTCAACGCTATGCGTTAATCCCGGTATTTCATCTCCAGCCGGGCTTTTAAGCGCAGCCCAAGAAAAATTTATTGTTGTTGGTATAGCTTCCGGCGGCTCACAAACTAAAGGTTCGGGAAACTCTTCTGGAGGCGGTTCACGGCAAACGGGTTCATCAAATCCCGACGCGTATTCTTCCTCTCCTTCCTCTGTTGCAACACATTCTTCATCTTCACCTGGATAACGCTGTATACTTTTTGAATTTACATTCGAGCCTTGCGTTTGCGGCACAGCTAAAGATTGTGGGTGAATGTTTGCGGAGGTTTTTTTGTTACCCAGATCGCTGGCAAACTCATTAGCTTGTTTTTCATGTGGGTCATTCACCTCGCCAACACCCTGTTTTGTAGCCAGACCGTTGCGTTGTTGAATAACATGGACTAATTCATGAGCCATTAAGCGTTGGCCTTCGCGGCTGCTCGGTGAATAATTTCGGCCGAAAGCAATGTGCTGTCCTTGCGTAAACGCCCGCGCATTTAATAACTGGCTGGCTTGTTGAGCACGCTCATCGGTGTGTATACGCACATCGCCAAGATCTTGCCCTAAGCGATTTTGAAAATGATGGCGATTATCGGCGTCTAAGGTTTGGCTGTGGCTTTTGTCCAACAAGTTTAATGCTTGTTGGGGGTGATGGTCGGGTGAACCGGTGTTGGCTTTGCGCTGAATGGTGGATGAGTTTTCTGTCGTGTTTGTAGGACGAACTAAAGATTGTAAAGCCAAATTACCAATGGCACTTTGTAAGTTAGCTAAGCCATGGGCATCGGAACTCGATTTTTTGTGTTCTGTTTGAGCTGGCGAGTGGTTTTGCGTGTTAGATTTTTGGGTTTTGGTAGAAGTGTTCATTTTATTAAATCATACTTTCTCTATTAACGCCCGCACAAAGGTCATTCCTTCATACCTGTCATACCCACCCACACGGGAATGACAAAAAAAGCTTCATGACCAAGACAACGACTTATCATCAAACCAATAGTCGTTGTAGGTACTCCTACCACCATGGGACAATTGTTCTCGCGCTTTATTGATTTGGTACGGATCCATCCTGGGTCCGAATAGCTTCTGGGTGCTCTCTATAATAGCGTTGAATTACAGAATCGAATTCAGGGGACGCACCAGGAGTACAAGTCACATTCCGCACAATCGTTGAAGTAGGCTGTCTCCAACCGAACCATTCATTTATTGTTGCAGGCATAAACCCAGCTGCCCAGCGCTGAATATTCCAACTAAGGCTACCCAGTACTTCACCTGTATCAATCACTACCACAACAGTTTCAAAGTATTTAATTTCTCCTGTGTTCAAAGAAGGCGAATCGTTAAGCACCGCATTACCAGTTGCCGCAGTGTATGGTCTACTTCCTTCGCGGGGAGCATCCATGTTGTCATATTCGGGATCGCGATGCTGTACCGAAGTAGGTTCATTAGTCCATCTTTGACTCTCCTCATTCCACTGTGCCCCATAATAAGGGTCGGTATCATTTGGTAGCACATCGACCTCGCTCTCTCCAGGAGGGTTGAAAATGCTTGAGGAAACCGTTTGGATATAAGATATCGTCGGATTCATGCGGGCCATAATATCGTTTGGAATGAACTCTAACCTTTCATTGACGTATCCATAACGGGGTGCCAACACCCAGCGAAGAACGCCGTATGGTAGCCTACACTGACCTTGTGCAGTCATTCCAGTTCCATCTGGCTGAGGATAAGTTTGTGGCTGATAATCTGGAGAACGAGCCCGATAAGTTTCCGCACGAGGACTTTGCTCTTGAAGCTGCAGTTGGTTGATGTTACCACTTGAGCAATTACTATATTTATCTAGAAGAAGTTCCGAAGAACGCCCTTGCACTACGACGTCGGCCACTTTGTCTGCGTGTATTTCATAGCGATCTCCGCTATGCCCAACCCCGCCCGACAAATTTAGATTAGACCTTTGTTGAACAACATGGGCCGCTTCATGGGCCACTTCACGTAATCCGGGGGCGCGAGCAAAAGATACGTTATCCCCAACACAGTATCCTGAAGAATTAAGTCTATCGTTAGCATACGATGATGCACCTGTATTGAATGCTTGAACTGTTTCAACTGAATGCCGCCCAAATGAACGTTGAATCGTAGCAAGATAGGGCAAGGGCATCGAATTTCCATTGAAGCCTGATTGAGCGGTGTGATGTTTTTGCAGTGCTGATGGATGACTTAGTAGTGCTCTTTGCATCACCTGATTGCCAGCCAGCTGATTTTTTTGACACTTCTGTATTAGACCAGGTTTTTTCTTGAAGCCCGTTTCCGCATTCGCCTTAATTCCGCCAAGCCGATGTGTTTGCATAATTTTATCCTACCAACCATTTGTCGTTAAATTGAGTTGAATTGAGACCAAACTATGAGCCATAGCTACTCTCGAAGTTATTAAAATGCAATCTCTGTTGAAAATATACCAACCCAATTTTTTATAAGAAAAACAATACGACTCTCACACTGATTTATAGTTCTCCGTAGTGAGCTTTACACTCGTTTCACAACAGCCTGATAATAATGTTTAAACTCCGTTGCTGACGGTATTTTTCCTTGTTTAATCATCTGCCGAGATATAGCTTTTAACAGATGTTTCATATTGACGGCTTGTTTATTCTCTGCTGCTAGAAAAGCGGCATTGAGTGCGACATTGCGTATATCACCACCCGCAAGCCGAAATTGCTTCGCTAAAAATTCTAAATCTACATCGTCGGCTAGGGGTGTTTTGTCTCCGAAGATACCACGCCACAAAGCCAGACGTAAAACATCGTTTGGCATTGGAAAATCAACAATAAAATGTAGACGACGCATAAACGCTTGGTCGATGTTTTTACTTAGATTGGTCGCTAACATCACAACCCCGTTATAGTCTTCCATTTTTTGCAATAAATAAGCTGATTCAATATTGGCATAGCGATCATGCGCGTCTTTAACTTCTGAGCGTTTACCAAAAAGTGCATCAGCTTCATCAAAAAATATGATCGCGTTACTGCCTTGGGCGGCACTAAAAATGCGATCAAGGTTTTTTTGCGTTTCACCAATATATTTGCTAACAATGCCTGATAAATCAATTTTATAAAGACTCAGTCCTAGCTCTTTAGCTATTACACTGGCTGTCATCGTTTTTCCTGTACCTGAGCTACCGGAAAACAACACCTTTAACCCGTGTCCATAAGCGCTACGTCGACCAAAACCCCATTTTTCATAAACCACATGGCGGTGTTGTACGGCTGCTTTTATTTCAAAAATAGTTTCTTTCACCGCCGGTGATAACTTTAAGTCATGCCAACTACATTGAGTTTCAACTACGGTCGCCAACTGTAGGAGTTGCTGTGCGGTTTGTTGTCGGGCGGCCGCAAACATGTGCTCAGTCGTAATAACTTCTCCTTCCATTACAGCGGTTGCTGACGCCGAGTACATCGTCGCTTCGATTTGCCGTGGTGTGAGTTCGAAAGAATCCGCTAAGTTGGTTGCAAGACCTACTGCCAAATTTAAACACGATAGCTGTTGTCGCCATAGCTTACAACGTTGCTCAACATCTGGAGTTGTACATTGGATACTTAAAACCTGAGAATCAAAATTTTCTTGCGGCGAAGTAAAATTTTCGGGAACACGGAGTGCAACAAAATCCAACTCTGCAATCAAACCTTGGATAAAATGAAAAGTATCGTTAACAAACTGTGTCGTTTCAATACCATGTATATAAACGATGCTATCATAAAGTGCTTGTTGCAATACGATTGTTTTTATACAGTCATCATGGTTAATTTTCTCACTCAATATTGTATTCAGCGCCACCGATAATATGGGCTTGTCTAATTTCGCCGCTAAAGTAAACAATGCTCGACGACCACCGCTACCCGCCTTGCCCTTTATATAAAGCATTTTGGATTGCCGAGAAGGTGTTTGTAACAAAGTTTTTAAATTGCGCCACTGAAAAATAATCTCTTGTGCCAATGGCACTTCTTGCCAGGTTGTACTTGAAAAGTCTTGCCTTAAATAGCCATTAATTCGGCTGGAATTTGATGTTGTTACCGTCAAGGATTGGCTAAGAAATGGATTGATATAGAAACCGCGACCTAGCCATGAAGGTCGATTTATATTGTGCTCTATATTCACCAACAACCCTAGTCGAAATAAAGTCGCGTTGCATTGCAAACTATCACGACCTTGCAAACCATCACTAAACAAAGCCAAAGCTAATTCACAAGTGGGGTACTTGCTGGTGATGTCATTGTTTAGATAAGCAAATAGGGATTCATATTTAATATCCAGGTCTAATGCGAAAGCAAGCAATAACACGTCTTGTTCAAACTCGGACAGCGCAAAACGCTGCGTAAGCAAATGCCATACACTTTGCCTTGCGCGTTCTTGTTGAACATCTTGTTGCAAGGCTTTGCTTTGTTGATTTAGCTCAGCACAGCCCGTTACGTTGCTTGCTTCCCGAGTGGGTATATCAATAAGTTCATCCACTTGCTGATCACTGATATATAAACCACGAAACTCATCGAGCGATAACTGATAACGTTGCCGTAGGCGCAATATCTGCCGATGCAGCAACAAATCCAAACGTTGCAATTGGATAGGAAAAAGGCGCTGCTTGCTAAGCTGCGGGATAGAGTCGATAATTGCGTTCATGTTGCCACGATAAAGTAAATTGTTGACGGACTAGGCCGGTCGTCGTTAACAACACATTCAACGGCGGCGCGTCTATATTGACCACGTAGTCGTTTTCTTGCTGTTTAATACGGATCCCGGTATGTAAGAAATTTTTGTGTAAATAAGCCAAGCTAGCATGGGAAAAACCCGGTAGACGGTGTGAAAAATCGCGCAAAACCTGTTGCGCGAAACAACTGAGTAAGTTATCGGACATAGCAGAAAAGGAAGATCCTGCTGGAAAGGCGAGAAACTCAAAATCTTCAGCTAAGCTCGATTGGCGTTTAGCTAAAACCGGTACCGCTGCTTTGCGATTCTCAACGCCCACATTTGCTAGTTCATACAGATGGCAATCTGTTAAATCATCAAAAAAAGCATATAAATCTGCCGATACATACAATCGTGAGGGCAACATTTTTCGGCGTACCAAGCGACAAAGCATACGCCGGGAAAATTCTAAATTTATTGGTTCTGCTCGCTCCTCAAAATACACACAACGCCCGCGCAGCTCGTCAAACATAGCAAAGGCAAAGCTATTTTTTATTTTTAATTGTAGAACCACTAGACCTTGTTCATTTATAACAAGTGATTTACTCAGGCTCAGCCATTGCTTGAGCTTAATTTTTTGTAACCAGGCCGATACATTCATCAAACTGATTGTCGCCGGAATTTGATAAATATCGCGCGCCGCTCTGTCGTATAACAAATCTGAGTACTTCCCTACTGCACATGCTTTCATCACAATCAACCAACGTAAAATATGCGCAGCACTTACGCCCTCGAGATCAGGCCAACCTCGCACATGTATTGACAAAGCCAATCGATCAACAACTGGCGCCAGCATAATCAAGCCTCCATGAGCGGAATAAAGTGATTCCTGGCTAACCATCGCATGCATGACACCTTGCATACTCATCTGTACATTGACCGCCTTAACGATATCCTGTAACCAAACAATCGGATAATTTTGCAAGGGCAAACAATGCTCAGCTAGCACGCTGTCATGTTGATAAAGTGCAGCCAATTTTTTGTCTACAATGTATTTGAGTGCCACGCACACCGTGTAACGATCTGTAGTAACGCGGCAATAGTGCAATAAATGACAGAGCGCTTCGCCTAAGTCCTTTAACGCCATCCCGCTCCATTGCGTACTTTTCTGGGTTATCTTTATATAGAAACACAAAGCAACTTGCGCGGCAGTTAGGGTTGAAGCAGGATATTTTTGCAATATACTAATGATTTCTATTATGGATCTTTGCAGCTCCATCGAAACCATCAGCTGCACCGCCGATGTTTGTTGATCATTCGTGGCTAAGGCATGCAAAATATGTTTTGCATCTTGTTGGCTTAATACAACGAGTAATCGTCGTAAGGTTTTTTCGTCTAATTCTGTCAAACAGCTTGTTGCCGCAAGCTCATAATGACACAACAAAGTACGAATAGCCGCTGACAGCGGCAGTAACCGCAGACCATCAAAGTACCGAAAATACCATTTACTCCAAGAATCACCTACTACCAATTCCGCGATAAAAGCCACAACATAGGCACTATAGGTCGGAAAATATATATAACCGCTGCCATTTTTTTTTGTTTTATGAATAGCGCTTAGGATATGCAATGACCAAAGCTTGGCGATTTGTTCTTGATCCCAGGCCGTATTAATCGTAAGGTGAATATTGAGATTACGAATGAATAGCCAGCCCCGAGCATGCAACAAACTTTGCGCGTGTTTTTCTAAGGTATGCGGCAAAGTGCGTTGCAATTGATGATCTAAACGTTGTTGCAGTTGAGTAGGATCGGGATGATCGCTAGGCAGATGGTAATTGATCCGCAAATAGCGAATGGAAAAATCGGGGCTGGGGTTTTCAGCTGCGTTTATTGAAGAGGATATTTTCATTAGACGGCGGCCAGCATCTCTTTTAGATTTTGTGGAGTAGACTCAGAATGACTTTTCGATAATTTTTCCGATAATTCCTCCAGTACTTGCACCGCACCTTGTATGCGCAACAATGTCTCGTTTACTTCTTTTTCTTGTTGCTGCAATAAAATTAAACGCCGTTGGCCTTGCTGGTACTCATGTTTAAGCTCTTGCAAGCGTTTATTAATCGTCTCCATTTTCAATCTCCTTAAAATCTAACGCGACCCCGCCGCCATAAAACAGAATTCGTTGTTTTGCAAAACTCCTGCGTCATTGTCATTATCCTCAACATCAGTTATCCAAACCTCAAAGCGATTGTTGTTTATTGCTCTAATGGTCGCAACATGATCATTACCTGCGGAATTCACAAGTGTGACGGTAACCACCGGGATACTTGCAAATGCGGTAGGAAAGCTAACCCTGTATTTACCCGGGTCGCTGGTACGACTCGAAGTGTATCCCTCACCACTGACTTCATTGCCGCCACTGTTTATTCTGCCGACGATTAGGCGCAAATTTTCAACTCCGGAAGTCGCATAAAGTTCACCACTATTGCCCAGCTTAATATCACCACGCACATCAAGCTCAGCATCTGGTTCAGTGGTACCAATACCAATGTTGCCGCGCTTGCCGCTAATAACCGCTTCGTATTCTGGATTGTTTTCATCATTGGTATTAGGGCTCTCACGGAAACGCAAGCTGCCACCCACATCATCCATGTCATAAAATATCATTGCCGGTCCAAAGTTAAGGTATTCTGTCCAGATCCTACCTGCATCGCCACCTTCGCCCACACTAAACCCATTGTTGACCGAATGACGTATATCAAGCGCATAAGCTGGGCCGGCAGTTCCGATACCTACCTTACCCGTGGTGCGCACAAAACTCATGATGGAATCGATATTGGCTGAGCTGACCGTCAAGGTATTAACATCGGTATCATGTATCAATTTGAACCAACGGCGGTTAGTGCCTTCGTCATCTTCAAAAGCCAATACCGAAGATTCACTTTCACCATCAGGTCCACGCAGACTCATAGACACTGGTTCACTGGCGTCGCCGATTTGCAGTAAATGATCAGGTGACAAAGTCGCTACGCCCACCTTGCCGTTGTTTTTGATAATCAACCGGCTCGCTGCCGCCCCGGCAGTGTATGTTTCAACAACCAGTCCGGCGCTATCAGCACTGTCGTCATAAACAATGTCTGCCCCAGTGTCCATATTTTGTCGCAACGATAACCGACCTGATGGCCCTCCACTGCCATCAAGTTCGATTTTTAGAGTTGGATTATTGCTACCAAAAAGATGCGTCAAAGTTTGCGGCTGTTCTGTGCCTATGCCAACTTCGCCGCTGTCTAATACGCTGACCCGTGGCAAAATAAGATCCTCTTCATTCTCACCTTTTGGGCCTATCGTTAAGCGATTTAGTCCATCTTCAGATTGGCCAATAATTATTTGTAAATCCTTGCCTCCTAATAAATTGTTTTCAACTCGCTGCAACCACAAGGGCGTATCATCGGTTAAACCGCCAACGTTACGAAAATCCAATTTACTGTCAAACATCTTGATATCGTCCAAAGCGCGTGTGCGACCTTCCAACCAAATTAAATCGGTCACTTCTCCTTGTTCGTTTATATCGAGATTCTCTGCATCACTCCATAATAACTTTTGATTTTCGCATACCGCGTTTAAACTACCCATTGCTGGAGCATCAGAACCCCGCGAGCGCAATCTGATGACACCATCCGCTGCATGAATGGCCTCAGCCACGATGCCACAGTAAACACGCGCACTACGACTGCGTTTTTTTTCTTGACCATCAGCAAGTTTAGAAAATTGTTTATCGACCGCTTGCCAGTTGACATAACCTAGCGGAATTAACCACTCGGCTTTACTATCATCTTCTGGAAATGTTTGAAAGGCTATGGACTCATCGCAAATCAATTTATCATTCGCATCTAAAGCATAAAATGCTTCTAAGGCATCTACAGCAACACCCGCTATAGTAACCGTATCATGTTGTTGCAAATGACTGCGCTCACCCACTGCAATCGCAAACGATTCGGCAATACGGGAAAACTGCTCTTGCCTGTCACAAACACGAAAACCTGGCCGAGCGGCGGCGCTGTCTTCTTGACTATATTTAAGCCACACTTTTACCAAGCCATTAGGTTCGTCTTGAAATTTATCTATTGGCAATTTGTGGGGCGCAGTCAACACAATAGGACGGCCATAACCATCCCAGGCTAATCCCGGCTGGATGAAAACATCTATCGCCCCACCGCCACCTTGTGCTTCCATTTCTTTAAGTTGCAGACCTGTGGCGATACCCCAACTATGGCCTGCTAAATTATGTCGTCGATTTTGCGACCTTAAATACGCCAATAGTGCCGCAAGATCTTCAGCACCTAGGTATTGTCCTTCATAAAATTGTGGCCGTTCCGCCTGTATTATTGACACCTTATTCCTCCTATCTGGTATCAGATACCGTTGTTCGCATGGTTGCGAACACCGAGTCCCGATGCCATTAACTCAAACCAGATCTGGCGTAATTCGACAATAAATCAAAACCAAACACGAATCATTGTAGGTACGCTGAATAGTTACGAATTAATAGTTACAAATTTTTCGACAATTGATCTACCTTGGCTTGCAAATCTGTCATTTGCCTTTGCAGACTGGCCAGATCGTTATCACGCCCAGCACCACTGGCGATTTCGGTCGTAAACAGTTTTTCCATTCCTGCCATCGATCCCGCGGTAACATCCGATGAAAGCCCTGACTTGAAACTGTCAAACAGGATGGAAGTAAAACGGTCTAGAAGCAATTTCTGGAACGGTTGATTTAATTCCTCGTCCGACGCAAATGCTTCACCTTTGGCGTCGGCATTCGCCACGCCGAGTAAACCCATAAAATAACGTTGCTCATCCAGAACGGGGCCGCGCTCAAACAACGCGGAAGATACCATACGGCTTAAGCCATTGCCCTGACCACGGTTTAACATAGATTTCACGCCGTTTGTACTGCTCGCCGTTTGATCCCCTCGTGTTAGGTCAATTTTATCATCTCGACGTAACTCAAACACATCACAGCATATTTTTTCGAGCTGCTCACGCAACCAATCACCGATACCCAGTGGCTCTAACCAATATTGCAAAGCAGGAAACGTGGTCGCAAACTTACGCTCTTGCCAATTGCATACATGTAATATTTTACAGTCGTTGCGCCGCACCGTAATTGTGGCCAAGGGCACACAGTCATCTAAAGCTTCGGGACACGGTGGCATCAAAACCGAACACAAACAATAGCGAATAATTTCGACCACAACGGGTATGAGCAACAAAATAGCGTCAGTAACGGCCGCCTCGTATTCCTCTGAGGTTCCAAATTGTCTGGGATGAGGGCAATGAAATTTAGCCAATTGCTCCATCAGCTTACAACTATAAATAGGGTGGGATATCAGCACTTCTTGTAAATTCGATTTGAGTCGACACAACCACTGATACATTTGCGTTGGCGTGGCGTCTTTGTCGATGGAAGGAATAGCTTTTATAAAAGGTTTTAAACAACAAATAAAGCGCTCTTCCATTTTGCTTGGGTCGTCATCTTTGTCCTTGTCCGATGCAGGTAATTTATAAACATCAAACTCGTAACCCTCGCAAATGACAGTTGGTTCACATTGCAACGCATTGCTATTTGTTTTTTGTTTGCTAACTGTTGCGGTGGTATCGCAAGTACATTGTGCTGTACTATCACCACAGCTACAACCGGATTGGCAACTACCAGACTTTTTCCCGCTACCTTGCAATGGCATCACTCCACGACTGGAACGCTCACGATACCGCACGCACAACACCCATTTGTCTTCCATCTCTCCGCAATCATCATTGCCATAACTCGGGACGTGACAATCGGGTTTTGGTATTTCATCCAAACAACGTTTTATTAGTTTACATACATCGACGTGCTCATCCTTGCATAACACAATATCGTCGCCACAAGGGCTTAATGCAAAACCTTCGTGCACTAAAACCTGGCCATCGCAAAAACTGCAAACGACTTCCATGCCACATACGACTCCCCAACCGTGCAGATAACGGTTGTGCAAGCGATTCTTTTTGATTATGTATTGATCGAGCAGATTTAGATCATCTTCACTTAATAGTTGACCAGCAAAAAAACGTGGTCGACATAAACATTCTAAATCATTGCAAACTGGGCAGGGTTGCAGCGAAGTTTGCTTTAACTCGCTTGCTGCTGTGCGGTAGTTATACCCGCTGACTCTGGCCGTTTTGGAACTGATCGTACGATTTGCCATAGTCTTTACCTCAATCAAAGTTAATTAAATTTCGAATTTCATCAAGCAACGTCTTTGATACACCTCTCAGCTTGAGCAACTCATCACTATTATTAAAAGGTCTATTTGCAATGATTCTATTAGCGAGAGTGGGGGTTACGCGCGGTAATTTGGCGATTAATGCCACCTCTGCACGGTTAATGGAAAGCGCACCAGTACTCGTCGCTTTGGGATCTAGGCTGAACCAACTTTCAAAAGTTCCACCTTGAATGCCATAGGGACTACCCTGTGCTCGGTCACCTGTCGGTAAGCTGCCGCGTACAAACTCTGCATCAATCGCACGCATTGAAACGTCGGTGACAAAATCACCGCGCAAGGTAATAAATAAATCATCCAATTCAAATGAATTATCGATGACTTGCCATTGAGGAATAAAAGCAACCCCATCTGAGGGGCTCACAGATTCTTCGGCAAAACCGATAACACCGAATGCATTGTCTTGTAGATTTTTCACAGGTATAACTTCACCGTCAAGGTAACAGCGGCAAAATACAGGAATATTGCTTTCCCTTGAGCGATGTTTTATCGCGACTTGAAAGATATGATCGGAATCCACCCTGCTTGCTACCACTTCAGCAGTAAAACCGATAATAAAACCTTGTGCAATTTCGCCATTGTTACGCTTAATATTTGCCAAACCTACCGCCGGAAGACTGTGGCGCCAACTGAGTCGGTTGATGCGAGTCAAATCTAATTCCAAACCAACTCCGTCCTGACCATTCGCCCCGTCCTGACCATTCGCCCCGTCCTGACCGTTGCTACCATCACAACCACGCGGAATTTCCAACACTAACACGCGTTGACCCGCAATCATCTGTACCACTGCACTACCGGGTTGATCACAGGCGACGATGGTAATTCGCACATCATCGATACCCGGCCCACCACCACCTGGCTCGCGTTCGCACAAACAACGAATTATGTCGCTTAGGGTCTGTGTACTAGACAATAATTGGCGATGGCTGCGGTTATCAATATGACTTTCTTCTATCGCTTGCCCAGGTATATAGTCAATAATGGTAGCCAATACTAAACAATCATCATTGTCATCGTTAGAAGTACAACTAGGACAAGCCTCTACAGATTTCCACATTGCTTCGCAACACGGTTCGTCACCATCATCATCGTTGCTTAAATCATGATCAACAATGATGTCAATGCTATATGACTCTAAGATACGGTTAGGCGCACATTGTGTGTCATCGCATCCACATTCATCATATAAAACCGGGATATTCTCCGTAGGACATTCTCGGTACTTTATGCAAATCTGTAATGCATGTTTCCGTTGCACGTCTGGATCATCGGGATCTGCGGCATTTTGTTCCTTAATTAACGCTTGCACCGCTTCGTATTGCGTAATGTCGATGCATTCTTCTTCTAACAAACGAATTTCGCGACCACAACAATCAATGGCCAAACCTGGCTCTATACACACATACTTATGCTGGCACTCAGTATTATCATGAGCTACCACACGTAAACCACACACCACACCACTGCCGTGCAATTGCTGATTATGTAAACGCTGCTTGTCCATGAAATAGCGTTGTTCATCGGTAAAATCCCGTTCCACCAATAACTTACCCGTAAAATAATGATTACGTTTAAACGGGCCGATGTCACATTCCGGACAGGCGTTCGTTGCTGTCCCGCCTTTTGTTCCACTCATCGAACCTTTCTCCTTCTAATTACGAGGGTGAGCATAAAAAGTAAACGCTCTCTACACACGGCTATCTCCGCCCAATCTGCTTTTTCTTCCTATTGCAAACCCTGGCTCAAGTTGTTTATGCGGTGCCGCTGACAACACGGTGTCCTGGCCCAAGGCTTGTCCTGTTAAACGCACACCTTGCGGATAACTTCCGACCACAGAGTTCAAACCAATGCTCGCCTGTACGCCAATACGCATACGCGGCTCTACTAATTCAAGTTGATATAATGTGTGCGCCGGTTTTTCTTCTTCTAATAAACTAACCAATGCATTGTATTGTTGCGGTGACTGCGCTAAACACGCGGGCACGAACACAGAAAATTTGTGCGCATAATAATGGAACGGATCACGATAGGGGTCTTGACTTGTTTTTAACTGGGTAACACCCACTTGCGCACTGCGACTCAGTTGACTGCGATTAACAATCGCCTGTCCCCACAATACGGCTTGCTCGCCTAACCGACCACGCCCGAGATGCAACCAACGGCGCAATTGAAAATGTTCGAGTATCAGCGGCGGCGCATACCACTGGTTTTGAGTATTTTCTGATGGCGAACAGTTAAGTGGTTTAGGTGTACATGCTGTAGCATTTTTATCGGTAATACAACATTGATACTCGGGTTCTATATCTAAATGAAATAATAATTGTCGCCACAATCCATAACGTGTGCCACGCATGTTATATAAAGAAGCGGCGCGAGCAACAAATGCCCGCCGTTTGACTTCCGGCCAATGCCGATTAAGACTCACACCTATCCAAGAAGCCAACCATGTTAAAAAGTCGCCTTTTTCCTTTGCCTCTTTAGCATTGGCGGCAGCTGGCGTCGCAACGGGATCAAACAATGCCGCTTGACGGTCTACATGATTTTCTATACTGCGTAATGTGGTATCGACTAAACTCAGAAAACGATCTGTGAAATCTGCTCCAGCAGGATTTTCAGCAAACACGGAGGGCAAATAACGGCGCAAACTGATACGTGGAAATTCTACACGGATAGATTCTAAGCGTGGTGTGACTAAGCCGTCGCTGGTCATTGTAAATGCCAACCATAAATAACGTCCACCGCCGCTGGTGATCAAAACATCCCAATCTTTTTTATCTTGGGGATAAACCGTAAACACAGTTTTCCAGGCTATATCAGGTAGGCTTTGAATATGACTCAAAGGCAAAGGAATTTCAGCGCTATAGGTTTTAATTTTAATGCGTGAACTTTGCGGCACATCCGCATGTAAAATCACTCGATGCCACTGGCATTGTGATATACCACTGTCTAAGGCTTCACTTAAATAGTCACCTGAGATCTCATATATCGCTTTATTATCCATGCTCAGAACTGCGATTTTTTGACCCTGCATGTCGAACCAATGTGCTTGCTCGTTATTGCATAACGGGCTAAGTTCGACCTGACCACCCGTGTCTACCGTAACTGGTAGATTCGAAAAATATTGTGCAACTTCCCCAGCATAACGAACCGTTCCTAAACGTTGCCCATCACCATCGAGCAAGATCGCTGCTTGATCTGCGGTATCGTTAATGACATAAATATAAGCCCGGCAATCGACCGCAATATACCGTACCTCAGCAAACCCCGGCCAACACTCCAACCATTGACCTTGCGTTGAGAATCGATGAATGCAAGCATTAGCGGGATCGGTTACTAACAAGCGACCACAATGATCAAACGCCAGACCATAAGGTTGCCAGACTTGCGTTAATTGGGCATGGGCTGGCGGCACGAGATGGGTTCGCAACAACCATCCGCGCAAAGTAAAAATCGACACGCGATGATTGCCCGTATCAGCGACATACAACATGCCATTGTGGATGGCCACACTGTGAGGGTTTAATAATTGTCGTGGCTCGCTGCCTTCGCCTGAGATACAGGGCGCAGCGCGAAATACACAATCACATGGGTCAAATAATTTGAGCATTACGGCTTCGCTATCCAATAAATAAATGCGACCGTCAACGCCGAAAGCCATGTTGGCGGGCAATACCAAACCACCAAAACTGCCACTGGGTTCGAATGTTAGGCGCCCCCCGCTAGGCAAGTGCGCCAACTCCAAAACGTGCCCGTCAAAACTTGGTACGACCTGCGAACTTGCCAACGTTCGCCATCCTGCACGCTTATCAAGACGCCACCACCTGGGATCGTGAGGAGGCTGGGGTATGGGATGCAAGTTTGATTTATGGACCTTACCTTGATTCATAACTTAGCACTACCATAGTTACCTGTGATTTGATGATTAACAGAATACAACAGCGTATTCGATGCGATATCAATGTCCTTGCATTCCACTTGTTCCACATCATCGAGTAACAGCTTTAACTCAGTGAGTCTAGCCACACCAGCAACGTTTAAAATACGGCGGTATACTAAAGAAAAATAAATAGCACCCCCAAATGGCCAACCTGATCCGCTTTCGCCGCCGTGTAGGGGATGAAAATAATCGATTAAATCGGTCTCTATGGTTTCTTGCACTTCGGCTAAATCGGCGCTATTTTCGACCACCACATCAACATCAATACTTATTTTTTGGTATTGTGGTTTTAATATATAAACTTCGGTTGTTAACAAACGTCGTTGGTTCAAATACTCACATACCGTTTTTAACATGCCCTCACTGGGCATAGGTTTTTCCGCATCACTGTCGGGTACGACGATGACGCTAATGACACCTGGCACTTTCACCTCGGGAAAATCAGGATGATAGAGCGGCAGCGCTTGCGCTCGTTTTACATTTGCCGCTGCCTTAGCCAGCGTTTCAAAATCTTCTACACTAACCGCCCGGCATTGACTTTTTAGTGCTCGCGGCGCTCGCAGCTTGGCATCTTCTAAGGCTTCTTCATCACGACCGCTATGCGCCGCCAGCAAATTACCAATAGCATTTTCATCCACGCCGGTAGCACCTGTAAGCAATGATGTCAAACTCGCGGCGGCAACATTACCGAGTTTGCCGCCTCCAATGCGATACTCTCTCGCCACAATATTTGCACCTGCATTGTTGACGTTAGCCACCGGGATGCGGCCATGCACTCCATCACCAAAAGTTACCTGGCCGGTCGTTCTGTTTAACACGTAATGACTATCATCAGCGGTGGAAGCATAAAAATCTTCTACGATTTGCCACGTTTTGAAGTCATCACCCTCATCGATTTCCAACGATAAGGAGTTAGCTAATACGGGTTTATTCGCCAGATTTAAAAGCTGATTGGGTTGACCACTGCTGCCACCAAGAACTTCGTCTTTAATCGTTTCTGCCTGCGTTGCACGCATGGTATTCGTGCGCACCGCCAATAGCCGTGGTGCTTTCTCATAAGCGGCACTAACTAAACGCGATCGAATCCAAAAACGTGATTCGCTGACTTGACCAATAACAAGTTGTTGCATTTTTTCACTGGCGGGAAATTTTATTTTTACATGACCGGACTGCACCATTGCATTGCTATCGTCTTTGCGAATACTCATCTCCACCCAATCGCTGCCTTGCCAATATTCCCACACCAGTTCTGCTGAGGCATAAACCGTCGTCTGCGGCAAGCTACAGCTGACATCCGTATTGCTAGCATTAACATCCACAACCGATACTGCTAAATCAAATTCTATTTCAGGCATCGCAGCACTGTAATCAAAACCTAATAATAAAGCGCTATCCGCATTCGCTAAGGGCCCAAAGGGTTCATAACCCGACACCGCTTCATCATTGTCACTACTAACATCGCGATAAGAAAAACCGTCATACGCTTGCACTTTATCTAATACGGCCGTTAGTGCGGTGAGTGCTTGATCGGTTTCAAAGATAATGGGTCGGCTGCTGTTGTCTGATTGCGCGGACACTTGTGTGCGTGCAGGTACAATGACAAAGGCCTCGGTATACGAAGCCTTTACCGGAAACCAGATTTCGGCAATGGCCGGCTCTGCCGGATTTAATTCGATGCCCAATAATTGTAAAAATTTTAAATAATTATGCTCAGGCACTTTGCCTAAACGATATATTAATATTTCGCTTAACCAGGCAAACACTTGCATCATTGTTATGCCGGGATCATTATCGTTTACGTCGCTCCACACCGGTTGCCATTCCGGTGTGTAACGCGCAATACGAGTTCTAATTTCGGCGATGATATCGTCGTAACTACGATCATCGATAACAGGAATGTGATCCGCAATGGGCATTACTACTGTCCCTCAGTGATATAAAATGGATAAACCAAATTGCCTAATGCATTATTACTGCGAATACGATAGTTAATTCGCATCAACAATAAATTTGGTTGCTCGTCCGTGGCTTGTGCTTCCACTTCCAGCACATCAACACGGGCTTCATGACGCACCAACGCTTCACGAATATTTTTCACGACTAAGGTGCGAGTAATGCTATTATTGGGCTCAAATACTAGGTCATGTATTCCGCAGCCAAAATCCGGCAACATTACACGTTCACCTTTTGCGGTGCTAAGAATCAAATAAATGGATTCTTCTATGCGTTGTTCCGCGCTAGCTTGGGCGATGGTGCCTTGTGGCGTTACTTGTAACGGAAATTTCCAACCCATACCTAGAAATTCACGTTCTATTTTATTACCCTTATCAATCATGGCGCTATCACCGTCACTCCGTTAATACTTAAGCTTCCTTGCACGGCCACGTTACCGTTAAATGTAGACATACCCGAAACCACTAATCCGTTTTTCACGGTCAACTTCGCGTCCACATTTAGATCATTAACCACGTCCAAATTACCACTAACACCCAAATCACCACTGACGTTTAAGTCACCCGAAATTTGTACTTGCCGTCCTGCTTGCGGAGTCAACACAATGTCGCCAACGCTGTTTAATAATACATTAGCGCCACTCACCGCAACTTCTATTTCAAACCCTGCACCTTGCTGACGAATCGCGACTGTCCCCTGCTCCGCAGTCAATGCGGCATCTTTTAAAAACAAACGAATCTCTTCCGCCATGGTGGAATCTTCAGGCTCCATCGTCAGAGAGGCGCGTTGGGTCACGCCTGCTGCGTATATTTCCACTTCCTTACTCGGTGCGCTAGTACCTATTACTGCAGTGCCATCAACGTCAGCACCTTCAAACACACAACGAACGAAATATTTCGGATAGCTAGTAGTTAGATCGGTAGCAAATTTAGCTTGACCGGCTTGATCCAATAAACCAAGGGGAACAATTACCATTTGCCAAAGGTCATCTTTATAAGCAAGCGTTGTTGGTTCTGCTACTTTATTTTCTGGTTGCCAGCTTTGTAGTTCTTCATCCCATATTTGGGTCGTCGCCGGATCGAATTTTCGATATAAATGAAAACCAAACACACTGCCATTTGTTGGCAAAAACACACTGTTATCAGAAAAATTGACTTGAGCACATTGCACATCTATAGATTGTTCAGCGTTAAACTGCAGCGCAGCCTGACCATCGCTGATGAATTCCGGAGTCGCCACTGTTAACAGACTCACAATAAATTACCTACGCCCGGCGTGTAGGCAGCACTAACGACAGACGTAGCAATGATGGTTTGAGCTTGTACCACGCCACTAAACGTGGTTATAGGTGCACTTACGTTTAATAAGGACGCAGCAGTCACACTCGCTTGCATGCATTGTATAGTGAGCGGTGCTGACGGCACCGATAGGTTTATACCTTGTGGCCCATCACTTACTGAAATTTCATTACCAGCCATCGTGGTAAGGCTGATCGAGCCGGGGGTATCGTTTAGGGTCACGGCTTGACCTCCACTAGAGGTAATCGTAACACTCGTAGGAGGCGCATCTTTCATATTAATTTCATGACCACTTACAGTGGTGATGGTGACGCCTCCACTGATGCCATCTTCCATTTCTATTTCATGACCGCCAGCGGTCGTAATAACTATTTTTTCACTGCCATTGTTATCATCAAAGTCAACTGTATGACCACTGACGGTTCGCAATCGCCGAACACTGGTATTAATATCGCTATGCGGGGGTAAATCGACACCATTCCATAAAAAACCAATCACAAATGGATGATCAAACATGCCGTGTTCAAACGCGACCAATACTTCATCATCAATTTCGGGCATAAAATAACTGCCGCGATCACCACCTGTCATCAATGTTGCAATAGGCGCCCATGCACTGTCTTGTTCTTCTTGGCCTTGCTGTAACCATGGGAACCGTACTTTGATTCGCCCCTCGCCTTGTGGATCTTGCAAATCTTTCACGACAGCAATAACGACACCTGGATAGCGGTTCACTGACTAACTCCTTGTGCTTGATTTTCGCGACGGGCTTTGAACTTAGTAATGTAACCCTTATCATTAAGTGTGTGTGTGGTCTCAGTAATAAAATAAGTGCCGCTAAACCTTGCCCCCACACCTTTAATTTTCACTTGCTGACCGGCTCGTAAATCCGGCAAGCCCACGATGATGCCACTAGCTTTGACCATTTGCTTTTGCCGCTCCATTAAGATAGCGATGGCACGTTCACGCGCTTGACGCGTAGTAAACACGGGTTCATCAACAACAACTTCTTCGCGCGGATCACAACGTTGCAATATTTCATATAAATCCTGATTTCGATTTAGACGGCGATCATCCAAGGTAACGGTTTCGCTAATCGACCGACGGGTACGCCGGTTCCAACCGTTGACGGTCACCGAACGCACTTGATTAGCGGTTGTTAAGGTGGGTCTAAAATCAATGAGCGACTGACCCCATGTTAGCTCAAAAGTAACATCGCGCAAACTTGCCAAGTCTCCGCCTTGCGATGGCCCGAAATAAAGTTCACGTCCATCGGTGGTGTCACGCACAAATACCACGTAACCACGTTCCCGAGCGCGCTTTAATATGAAATCAATATCGTATTGATTGCGTTGCGCGACATATTCAATTTCAGGTTCGTCTGCTTGCACATTGCTATCAATGACGATAGGTAACGGAAAACGATTTTGCCGTGTTTCTCTATCGTTTAAGGTCGCGATATTTTGCACTATTTGACTGTCCGTTCTATTCTCCCAAGAAGTGGAATATTGTTTGCGACGTAATTGATGCAATACATTTAAACCACGCACTTTTAGTACACTGGCGCCACCCGCGCTAAAACTGGGCTCCATGGTGGTAAAAGTCGCGCGCATCATTAGTATCATGTGATTAACATAACCCAACTTAATACTGACCTCTTTATCACAGGGTTCAAACAAACGCTGTAATTGACTATCAGCGCCACTACCTTGCAGACTTTCCGCTGTTTCAGAACCAATATATTTAAAATCGTTAGTCGTGGGATCCCAATTGTTAACCGTAATTTCAAAACTATCAATTTCGTCTATGTTGTCTTTATACGTAAGCTGGATCACATCGCGCAATACATCCCGTGGCAAACCCACCCCTTCGATTTTTATCTCCATTTGTGGCACATAAAAACCGTCGCGATTTATGGACTCTTGTTTTAAACTGATAATTGACATGGCGTATTACTCTATGGGTGGCAAGCTAACAAAAGTACCAGGCTGAATACGACGCGGATCATCAATCGAATTCGCATCGGCAATACGCCGCCATTGTCCGGGTCGTTTATAATGTCGCCCTGCTAAACTCGATAAGCTTTCATTGGCAGCTAAGACATGACTTTGTGTTTTGTCCGGCGAATTGAGATTGAGTTGATCCAATTGCTGATCTAAGGTCTTGTACTCCTTGAGAATAACATTTAACGTCGCACGCAAGGGCACCCCTTGTGAACTAAATAAAGTAAACTTTTGATCCACTTGAGTGAACAGACATTGGAATTCGTTACGTCGTTGGTTGCCTAAGCTAGCGGAGATATCACTGCCGGGAAACTTATCATTCCAAATAAACTCACAAACCGGCGGTGCATGTCGGTCGGGTTCTATTTTTATCAGTTCATAGATACGATCGGTTTCGGTAGTAACACTGGTCGCCGTATCACCCATACCATCTTCTGTTGTATCAAAAAATAATTCTAATTTTAAGGTTTCGGCTTGACCGCGAACAAATTGCAGCAAGGGAGAATCCAGTCCAGGGATATTTATGTCAGCGATTTGCGCACTTTTGCTGAACTGTAATTCCTTTGGATTGTATTGCACAGGAATAAATTCCATCGTGCCACTGACCCAAGTCACGACTATCATCGCTTTTTCAGGTTGATCCATTTTAAGCTTCTCTATTTAATTCGTAGGATACGCCGTTGCTAATACGTTGTTCCGCAACAACTCGAGCTTGGTGATCATCTTGTTCTTCTATTACCGCGAGTACCGTAGCAACAATTTTTTGCATCGTGACTGGACTTAGTATTGATTCTTCGTCAACGGTGTGCACCGTGCTGTTCAGATTTTCTATGTGTATGGGCATTGTTAATTTATTCTCCGTTAATTGGTTCATCCGCATGGGCACAAAAAAACCTACCCACCTTACCTCGTTGTCCAACTTATTTACCTATCGTTTTTAAATCGCAAAATTGATCGCTGCCGTGGCTGCCGCTGAACCTAAGCCAACATAAGGAACTTGATAAACACCTTCATGCGCGATCTCTATGCTTTCAATCGCAACCGTGCTGTCTTTGGCGTTCATCGTCGGCGCAGTGTATTTTACCGGCAAACCACGACGGAAATACCAAATGTTATTCGGAATATGTAGTTCGTTTTGCAACATTATGATGCCATCCATGCGTTTGCCTTTACCTTCGGCAAAGCCGTAATGCCAATCCCATAAAGCGGTGCCAGCACCTACGCCAGTTTTTAATGTGATGTTGGACCATTTAACCCGAGTAGGAAAATTTAGGCTTGTCCCATTGTGACCACCTTCTTCAATTTCTTCGATGTCTAAAGACATTTCTAAACCACTGCATTCGTTAAAGCCACCCAAGGCGATATCCGTTATGGCCGACATAGCGATTGATTTTGCCAAAGCTAAACTGCTGCTGGTATCAAGCAAGCTAATCATAAAGTTGTAATTTAACAATGGATCTGTACGTATTCCTAAAGCACCGATGACAGCCATTATTGAACTCCTTTGCGTCTTGGCGAAAACATTATTGAGAGTCACCCGTTATTTCAAATGCGTTATCAAAACGCCCAACTCTAAGCACGATAAATTCAAAAGGTTTACTCGGCGCAACTCCGATATGTACCCATAAACGACCGTTATCGCGCTCAACAGGTGGATTATTTTCATCATCGCACTTCACAAAAAAAGCTTGTTCAATGCTGTCACCTGATAAAGCCCCCTGTTGCCATAATGCAATTAAAAAGCTCATTAAAGACAAACGAAGTTTATTTCGAGTAATGTGATTATTAGGTTCAAACGCTGCCCATTGCACAGAGAGATAAATCGCTTTGCCTATCATCAACAATAAACGCCGTACATTGACATAATGCCAGTCCGGATCACTGCTTAAAGTGCGCGCGCCGAAAATACGAATTCCACGACCCGCAAAATTCCGTATCACATTCACGCCTAAGCTATTCAATAGGCCATGACGTTCATCATCGACAGTTATGGTCACACTTTGTACCCATGACATGGAATCATTAGCCGGTGCTTTGTGCACACCCTTGCTCAGTTCACTGTGAGCAAAAAGTCCAGCGACGTGACCGCTAGGAGGTATTATTCGGTTGCCAACGGACTGCAATCGCAACGGATCAACCGTCGTCAACCATGGAAAATTTAATACCGCATAAGTAGAATCAAAACGTTGACGCCAAGCGCGAATTGCTGCAACGCCCAATGCTTCTTGCTGCGCTGTGCTAAAAGGCGCATCCAATAATGCGACGCGGTCACGCCGTAGCTCGCAGATATTAATCATTTCTGCCTGCACGCGATAAATATCCTCCTCGCTAAATAAAGGCGGCATTTCAACAGGTTCGGCTTTGCACGGCGCAACTGGTGAAATATAAGACGTGGGTAAACACGGATCTGGGTTGCAAGGTATAAGTGGCGCATTTTTTGAAGGCAATTGTGCTTGTATATTGATATCGGGAATAGCAATTAGGGCGACTTCATTGACCGCATTTAAAACACGTAAACCACGAGTTTTAGCTCGTTTAATATGATCCGAGTCATTCGGCGATACTTCTTCGCCAACAAAGTCCTGAGCACTCAATAAACTCAAACCGTCTTGGCCACCCATTAATAATGCAGGCGTGTTAGGTAAATTTGTAGGTAAACTATTGTCTAATGTCGTACTTGCCAAGAGTTGCGCACGATAACGAGGACTGTTGTTTGTGTTGAACGCTGCACGTTGTTCTTCAATGATAATATAGGCGGGTACTGACGCTATTTTTACTTGCGGCTGTAACAACGCTGGGTAATCAGGTTCCGCAAGTATTAACGGGCCGTAACGATGGTGTTCTGGAATAAGACTTAAACCTTCATAAGTCGCCACAGCGCGCTGTTTATAATAAACCACTAAAGTATATTCTATACTTTCAACGACTATACTTTGGTCTCGTTGAAAACCGGTTAGTGGTTTATCATAGGGCAAACTTTCTGCCACTTCTTGGGCCGCCCAAAGCAAGCGTTTTTCAATCCCATCGATTTTGTTAACAACATGAAATGCACTGACGACTCCTTGACTGAGACGTACTAAGCTACCCCGACTAAATCCGCTGGTAGATTCCACATAGCTGAATTTTCCATCGGTGACAATGGCTTTGGTGGTGGTCTGAGCCAATGCACTTTGACTGAGCTTGATGCTGACCTCATGTCCCCAAGTGCCTTGGCTTGATGATTTTAATTGCCATATCGGTACCGGTTTGCCAGTGCTGTTGCTGTACAAAGTAAATTCGGAATATTTCGCACCACCGCTAGTATCAACAGACGCAATCCGCACCACATAACAGCGACGTCCTCCGTTCTCAAAAAATCCGCGTACCGCATAAGCCAGATAAGCACGACTGGAAAAATCACCAAAATGTGCCTGGAATTGCCGCCAGGACTGGATAGGCACAGGTGTATTTATAGGGCCCCGTTCAGCGATACCAACAAAACCAGTAACATCGGTCGCTACCGCTGTTACGCCAGCAACATCCGCATCCACTCGCTCGTAATATACACCTGGGGTTTGATAGTGATTACTCATTTTTTCTCAATATGGGTTTATTGTCCTAGACAAATCAATTGGACTCGAAAACGACAAGTACCAACGGTAGGTGCTCTTAGACGAGAACTGCTTTTCTAGGATCATTAACTCGCCAATGCCAAACCTTCGTGTACCAATTCGATGGTTTCTATCGCCACCTCGTTACCTGTGGCATTAAACCCCGGTGCTTCAATTTTATTGGGCCAAGCATTTTCAAAATCCCAACGCATAACATCGTTGCGCTCTTCATCCATAAGAATAACTGAGCCATTGCGGCGATCTGAAACACCATTAACGATGTTACGATACCAATCCCAAAGTTCCGTGTTTTGGGTATAACCGCGCTTAAGTGTGATATTCGTATATTTTCGCAAACCAATGAGCTTTCGAACCGTTAAAGGTACGTCGGTACCCTCACGATACTCAACGGCATCCCCTTCACTGGACAAACCGCTCACTTCGCTGAATGCACCCACGGATATACCATCTATTTCCATTCTAAAATTGTAACCACGATATGGATCTATGCGTTCACCTGTTGCCATTTTTACACTCCTGTTACTTTATTCCTCGCCTATTTATATCTCTCACCCCAGTACACCGTCATTTAGGTCAAGAATGACGTGTATACTAGGGTCAACTCTCCGCATTAGCCGTCCACAAGCCAATACGAATGATGACATATTCAGCAGGTTTCACCGGTGCCACACCAATAACACAAATCAAACGACCATTATCAATATCTGTTTGTGTCATCGTGGTACGATCACACTTTACAAAAAAAGCCTGTTCTAATTTGCTACCTTCCAATGCACCATTACGCCACACTACGGTTAAAAAATTGGAGATGGTACGTTGTACACGCGCCCATAGTGGCTCCGCATTCGGTTCAAACACGACCCATTGCAAACCTTGGTCAATCGATTTTTCCATAAAGATTAAAAGCCGTCGTACATTGACATATTTCCAATCGGTATCACTGGTGATTACCCTTCCACCCCATACACGAATACCTCGGTTGTCGCGGCGAAAATCACGGATAACATTGATATTGACCGGGGACGGATTTAATATGTCATGCTCAGCTTTGTTCAAAGAACGCTGCAAACCGACGATGCCCCGCACGACTTCATTAGCTGGCGCTTTATGCACGCCTCTTTCTATATCGGTACGTGCATAAACGCCTAACATTGAGCCACTAGGTGGAATGGGAAAGTCAACAACTTGTGCCAAATTATTTGGAAACGGATCGGGTATGAGTAGCCAAGGATGATATAAAGCTGCATATTTCGTGTCGAATTGTTGTCTCTGAGTTTGCACGTCGGTCAGGGTATCATTTGGTGGCACTTCACCATCTAACACCGCAAAACGATAACGCATGAGTTCACAGTGCGTGATCAATGCACCTTGGATCTGTGCACTGGTACGACCAGGAACAGCAACAATGCTGATGTTATCCTTATTTTTTAAACTGTATAAGCCCGTGCGGTTTTCAGGTTCTCGATCATCAACACCGATATAAGTATTATCGTTTACGGTTGGAATAGAATCATCCCCTCCGCGTAAGGCCATGCGCGCTGCCTGCGCGCGGCCATCAGGCAATACATCTGCTAAGGCTTCCGGCCCCAATCGCACGACTTCTGTTTCCGTTTGGGTGTTCGCTGAATCGAGTACGCGGATATATGACGAGTCACCTACAGGTCGCCGATCCGATAAACGTAACTCACCATCAATTGGCCCGATAACCGTTTCTAAGTAACGACTATGTCGTGGGTCCATGGATAAATGGCGGAATACTTCAAAATCTATGACATTGTTATTACGTGACGGCATAGCTGGATCAGGTTGTCGCAATAAATAAACTTCGACACGAAATTCTCGCGACCGCACGCTTAACGAACCTTCCATCGCTAAGGTATTTTGTTGATTGGCGGTTAATGGATCGGCTAATACCACGCGGGACTCACTACGCTCCAATTCAATAACTTTAATCGGATTATCTAAAGCAACACCCGTTGTCGGATTACTCAGTTCCAATACGGTACCCACTTCTACACCCGCTAATGAAGCCATACGGATATTGGTCGGATTCACCATAGCAGTCACCGTCGTTTGTGAAACGAGTCCATTAGCCTCATCGGCAACAGCGATGCGTAAACGATCGCCCCAGGCACCGACATCCAAAGCTTGCACCGTAAATAAAGGATCACGACCTGCCACCCTGGAACCCGATACGTGGGCGCGTGTAAATGCTTCGCTTAAAGTGACTTCGGCTGGACTGACCGTGCTCGCATCACTCGCCATGCGGTGATAAAAAACCTCAGCAGTTGCAGTTGTTAAACGTATAAACATATCTTGTAGATAAGCATTGCCATCGGTGACTAAAAAAGATGTATCATCAAACGCTTCATCAATGACGGTAATCGTCGCCTGTAACGCTACAGTTGTAGGTGGGTTTTGCCGACGCACGGTGTCACCCGTTGCGTGACTTCGGACTAAACCCTGAACCAATATTAGGTTACCCGCATCCGGTGCCATCCCCGTTGCATTAGGAATCGTATCGATTGTTAAGTATTCATCATCCGGCACGTCTCCCAAACGAATCACATCACCTTCCGTGAGACCAAGACGGTTGTCTAATGCAATAACACGTGACCCAATATTTGCATCGACTGTTAATGTTTTCGCCAGTGGAACAACGGGATTCAAACCGTGATCTATCGTCAATGCGGGGGTAATCGTTACGATGTTAGTACTCGTATCAACGGCTTGGATTAGTACGGTCTCTTGTGACCCCAATACACCAATCAACAGTGAATCACCAACACTTAGCGCACTTACATCATCCAGAGTTATCGTCGTGTCGCCAATGTTTGGATCAACGGTGAGGGTACGATCGTCATCGGCTAAAGTCACGGCTTCGACTAAACTACCACCGCTATACGTTTCGTATGCACCGGTCGTAACATCGATCTCATATAGCTCGCCTATGCGACGTACTTCTTGTTTTGTTGGATCGGCCGCATTGTCGATATGGACTAAGCTTGTGCGATCATCAAAATCCCCATTACGATCATCGACAAAAATCAGGCGCGCACCGGTGTTCGGTGCAATAGCAAGATTGGCGACGTTAATAGGCGTTAGTTGTATTGGCACAACACCGACGGCAGCGTCATAGGCCAGGGTTAAAGAACCTGCTAAGCGTACACGCGCTTCAGTAGGTGAGGTGATAGTAACTTCGCTAACATAGAGATATTCTCCAAGATTGGCACCACCAATCTCTAATACCGTAGTGGCAGCACTGTCTAATACCGTAATATCGGCAGCCGCCCCTAGCAACAAAATCGTTTCATCCGCCGCTTCGCTCGCATCAACTAAGGTAAACCCTGCGGTGTATGGGCCGGCGTTCGCCACCAAATCTTCGGCGCGATTAAATTGGTTTACCGTATCGGTAATCGCATGCGAAAAATGTAACGGAAAATTTAGCGGTACGTGGGTATTGTTGACTGGATTATCGACATCGGTGACTTGTCGGTATTCAGCGTTGCTGCCTGCACCAACACGTATCCAATCACCCACGCTGGTATCGCTAACGTCTAATGAATAGAGTAAAGGTGGGTTAGCAGCCGTACCTGTTTGCTCATCTATAGCGCGTAGAATGACTGTATCCGCTGAAGTCGCGGTACCACGATCATACATAAAGCGCCTAGCCTGCGTTGCACCACCCGTATCAATAACTCGGGTAACATAAATGCGTTTACCTCCGTTGGTAAAAAATCCTTCAATCGCATGGGGCAAGTAACAATGTGCGCCGTTCGCATTGTTAAAATCATTGACCTTAAGATAGTCCCCAAACCAGCGCGTGAATTCTCCATAACTGGTTATTAACGTGGGCACATCGACAGGCCCGCGTTCGGTCATACCGACGGCTCCCGCAGTACTTGTGCTTACTCCTTCAATGGGCTTGCTACCCATATCGACTTCTTCGACGTATACTCCAGGTGCCAAATATTCCGGCATGACTATTCTCCTATATCAATCCTTAAAAAAAATAACGCCCTTGGCTCGTGCTACAACTTCAAATAGTTTTACAAACAGAATCAATCACAACACCACATCCAACAGCTGTTCACGTCGGTTATAGTCCGGCACAAAACCATCAATATCCGTATTCCCCGCTGCACCAGCATCGACATGAATATTCAATTGCGCCACTCTACTTAGGGGAGGTAAATTATAATAACCATTGGCATCGGTGTTTACTCGAAAAACGCTCATGGCGTGATATTCCGCGACTTGCATACCATCATTAATCTCCATTAATGTGTCACTCGATAAACCATTCGTTGTGTTCAATAACAAACACTGATCACCTGCCATCGCATCACTACCTAGGTTGTTATCAACCCCAGGTGCTTGTGGCAAAACCTGCCGCACCACTGCTAGCCGGCGATGAGTGAATTTCACAGCATGCGCGAGTGTAATGATCGCGGCTTGATTAGCGTTCGATGCACCCGCGATATTATCGATCACAATATACTCTGTTACCGCATTGTCATTAGTAGACAGTGCGAGGATGTCAGCTACATTTAGATTTATCCGATTTGACAAGCGCAACATTTTCTGACCAGCCAATACATTGACTAACAAAAATTTGTCTTCACCCACAACTTCGGTTAAATCACGCTGGCGCACTGCAGTAGACGCAATAGCACGCGCGCGGTATACACTCGATCGCAGTGACACCAGGGTTAACAGACTCGGTACAGGCATTGATGCCGCGGATGGTAAGGTTAACCAAATATCGCTAATGCTGATTTCTGCTTGCGGCCCACCAGTTACTACTCGACCATGGATTATCATAGGCTGACGATGAAGCTGAACGACACCTAAATCAACAGCTGCGAAGACATTCGGAAAGTTTGCTATCGGCCCTAAGGTAATTTGTTGCGTCACAGGAAGATAAGCTTCGACTGAAAAAGTGATACTGAAATCATATGGATCCGTTGCTAAACTCGGTGTGCTGAATAACTCAATAGGAATACCAACAACTCCAGCAATGCCACCTTCTGTCGCACGTGATGTCAATCCATTCATCGAGGCTTGTACGGTTGCCGTTGTTACCGGCGCTAAATCCGTTAATTCATCACGTAAGCGTGCTTTCACTACCACTGACATTCGATAAGCGAGGGGAAGAGCATCATCCATTGATAAGGCGACATTTCGACTATTGACATTGATGTTTGTTAAAATCATCACACTACCCCACGATTACACCATATTCAGGTACGACTACATCCACCGGCACAATATTTTCTGGTTCACGTGCCGTATTTATTTCCATCACACTTACTTCGTATGATACTGAAAGTTGATAAGATGCCTCCAAAGCATCCCAAACCCGCGTAATTTCTTCCAAACCTAAGGGTTCCAAGCGCGCACGAATTTCAACACTGGTACCACTTAGATCACCTTGCAACTCACCGCCACGCAATAAAGGATGATCATGAAATACTTGTAGTACTTTACCGATAACGGTTTGTTCCAATTCAGGACCAGCAACCAAGTTTGTTGTATTGATAATGGGCGTTATTAAATAGTGTAAACGCACAGGTAATGGAATGCGTTGTAATTGGGTATCTGTAATACGCAACGGTGGCCGATTCAACAAATCTTCATCACGTACAACTCTGTAAAGCCAGACGGATAGACCTTCATTCTGTTGTTCAGACATTTCTTGTGGAGTATGTAATGATACTTCCATATTGCCGCCTACATTGGTATCAAAAAAAGGTGCTAAGCCTGTTGTATTAACAAAGCAATTCTCAATATGATTAGCCAACGTTAAACTTGTTGCTGTGAGTGCTGTATACATATTATTTTTTGTACCACTTTATATTAATCTTTCTAAAATTAATTTTATACAGCAGCCTTTAATATCATATTTACACGCTAATACTGCGACCACTAATGATCAAACTAATAGCATTAATAAGTTGATTTACACCAACATCATTGAGATGAAACTCAGTATAAATTTTCATCTTTTTTCCTCTAGACAACAAACTAATAATCGTCAACTGAGGAAATAATTCAAGCAGTTTATGCGCAACACTTGTCGCAAACACATTTAATGAAAATGCTGAACCCATAGTAAGAAATTCTCTATCACCTAAATCCAACAGCACTACATTAACAGAATTTTTTTTTACTATCGCTGCGACAGCGGAGTTCACCACAAAATCTTCTGCATTAATAATCTCTTTGTTATCACTTAAGTATAACAACGTTATACTTAAATTATTCGCACAAATTTTTTCGATAATCCGTCGCATTCCAGA
Organism: uncultured Ectothiorhodospiraceae bacterium; assembly: GCA_964636675.1. Taxonomy (GTDB): domain Bacteria; phylum Pseudomonadota; class Gammaproteobacteria; order S012-40; family S012-40; genus JALUUH01. The sequence continues at coordinate 6,917 of CAZWUO010000002.1, read as the reverse complement.
ACTTTCACCCGTTAAAAGTATTCGAATTTCATTCACTGATTTGCTCCGTAAAACGATTTTTGGTTTGTGCTTTTCGAGTATCCTCCAGCACAATCGGAAAAGATATAAACCAAAAGAACTAAAAAGGATTCATAGTAGGATCTAGATATATTGAGTATATTTAAAGCGTTTTCGAAGAAAAGGATCTAGATCTTTGAAATTTCATTTATCTATGTAAAGCACTGAAATTCATTCGTAACAAAATTCTAATGCGAGCGGTCAGCTACGGAATCTAGGATTAAGAGAAGCGTGGAATAACTAGTACCTACAGAATGCAATACCTATAACCAATTAGCTATTTCACTTCGTCTTCTTACTTGCAGCTTTTCGAGTATATTATGAACATGGTTTTTCACCGTAGAAATTTCTATACAAAGTTCCTTCGAAATCCCTTTATTTGAATAACCTTTGTTGATCAATTTAGCAATTTGCATTTCACGATGGGTAATACGTTTTTCGTTTGACTGCACATGCCGCTTTCCGGATAATGAGTTCACTTTGCGTAGCAAACTTCCAGCTATTTTCGGTGAACAAACTAACTCGCCATGAGCAGTCGCACAAACAACTTTAACAAGATCTTTTATTGATGCATCACGTGACACATAACCAGAAAAACCCGCTTCTGCACATGAAATCACTTCTGATGCTGTTTCATTAACAGCAAGAGCAATTTTTTTTAGCGGTAGATCTAATAGCGATTGGAGAACGCTCTTGCATGTTATATTCACCATATCAACTAACAGCAGGTCAACAACGTTCGTTGTATTATTATTTTGTAGATAAGTCGTTATATTCGCACTGCAACTACACATTGCTACAACACTAACACCATTTTCGGATTCTAGTACGCTTGCTAATCCTTCACGATACAGGCGTATATCACTAATAATCATCAGATGAATTTTCAACAACTTATCTCCCTTCAAGTTATTGTGTTCATTCCCTAAGTAAACCCCATCTCCATTGCTTTAGGGTCGGCGGAGAAATGCGTTGCAGCTATTAGTATTCATTCAGCCGTTCATTGCGAAATAATGTTATTTATATGCGAACCCTTCATTATCCAGTAATAGCGCTAAACTATTTGCAAACGAGATCATCAAAACCTTAACGCAATTAACATATATTACAGTATGAATGTTGATTAGATGGACACACTCTTAAAATTTGACGACTCAACCTCAAACATTTCATTAATCATTTGACAACTTGAACATATTTCAACCACAACCAGATCATCCCTCATTGAACCTAGAATCCGCAGTTGAACGACATGCAGAGTGCGTTTTTAAGCGTGAACAGCAAGACGCGATGAGGCGGAATAGCCCGCTATTGCAACGATTCGCAACGATGATATTCACGCTTTAAAGCGTGCTATTCATGGCGTAGCGCGCTCATCCTCTGGGTGAATTTGCTAAACAGACTCATTCGTTTTCTCATCAAGCGTTTAACGATACCTCATAGCGGTCAACTGCAGAATCTGGTTGAACATTTGAATTGTGATACTTTTGTGAACAATTCGCACTACGCTATACATGAGATAATCTGTTACACCTGCAAAATATCTGTAAAAAAAGATATGAAACATTATACACAGTGGTAAAGGCCAAGCTATCATGCTACAAAACATGTCAATTAAAATACCCAAATTGGAGTCTCGTATTCCGTTAAGGCAACGTTGCATGAATAAAAAAATTCTAATTGTTGAAGATAACGCCGATATCGCTACACTTTTGACGATGCATTTAAGCGATATGAATTGTGATGTCACCCGCACAAGTGATGGCATCGAGGGTTTTAACACAGCCATTAAACACCCTTTCGACTTAATCATACTGGACTTAATGTTACCGGGTATTGATGGCATCGAACTTTGCCAGAAATTACGTGAACGTTCAAATTTCACACCGATTTTAATGCTTACTGCAAAATCCTCTGAAATTGACCGCGTATTGGGTTTAGAAGTCGGCGCAGATGATTATCTCACCAAACCCTTTAGTATTCGCGAACTTTTAGCCAGAGTTAAAGCTATTTTTAGGCGTATTGATATTTTAGGAACATCGCAAAAAAAAATCTCAGAAGCTTTAACTTTCGGTGAACTGGAAATCAATACGCTCACTCGAAATATAGCAGCGTACGGAAAACCCGTTGACTTAACCGCAAAGGAGTTTGATTTGCTACTACACTTCGCGGAACACCCCGGACGTGTGTATACTCGTAGCCAATTATTGGATGCCGTTTGGGGTTATGGCCACGAAGGTTACGAACACACGGTTAATTCGCATATGAACCGTCTACGTAGAAAGATTGAGAAAAACCCCGCCGAACCTGAATTTGTAATGACGGTGTGGGGTGTGGGTTATAAGTTTAATGATAAATACAAATAACAGCATTTCGAATATTGCAACCACTATTTTAGCCACTTTCGAAAAACACCTATTATAAAAGACTCAAATATGTTTAAAACTGTTTACGCCAAACTTGCATTTACCTTCCTAAGTATTTTATTACTTATTACATCTGTTATCACTTATATCATTACCTATGCCTCGCCGGTATTCTTGCAAGAGCTAAATCAACGTCTACACGCTGACCTTGCGCATAATCTTGTTAAGGAAACCGATTTATTTTCCGACAGCAAAGTCAACGAGAAAGATTGGAACAAAGTGTTCATGGGTTTGATGTTAGTCAACCCGAGTATCGAGGTTTATCTCATTGATAAAAGCGGTAAAATCTTAAGTTATTCGGCACCACCTGGCGCGGTGAAAAAAACCCATATTTCGCTTGCCCCTATAGCAGGGTTTATCGAAAAATCGGCAAGCTTCCCTATATTAGGTGATGATCCAAGAGACGCGTCTAAGCAACAAAAAGTTTTTTCTGTCGCGCCTATTTTAGCCGATGGCTCCTTATCCGGTTATCTATATGTCGTGCTCGGTGGCGAAATGTTTGATTCTGTCGTCGGTTTATTAAAAACCAGTTACATTCTGCAATTTGTGATTGGTCTTGCCATTAGCGCATTATTAGCGAGCCTGTTTGCGGGTTTATTTATTTTTAACACGATTACTAAACGTCTGCGCTTCCTAAATCAACTGATGAATCAGTTCAAACAAAGTGATTTTGCGCATCCACTAAATACTCCGGATAAATTTGACGGTCGATCCGTCGATGAAATTGATCAACTCGGCACGACCTTCAGAGAAATGTCTGAGCGCATCATAGAGCAAGTAAAACAGCTGCAACATACCGATGCATCAAGACGCGAGTTAATTGCAAATGTTTCCCACGATTTGCGCACTCCGCTTGCTTCATTGCAAGGGTATATTGAAACTTTGCATGAAAAATCTGCGCAACTCAGCGAAGCCGAAAAAGCACAATACCTTGACATTGCCTTTAAACATAGTCAGCGACTAGGCAAGCTAATTAGTGAATTATTTGAGCTTGCCATGCTCGATACCCAAGGTACAAAATTGCATTTTGAACCCTTCCCAATGGGTGAACTCGTACAAGACATCGCCCAGAAGTTTGAACTCGAAGCGCAGAAAAAAAACATTCATTTAATAATCGAGTTACCCGCAGCACCGGCTTTTGTTTCTGCGGATATCGCAATGATTGAACGCGTCATGGAAAATCTCATTGAGAATGCCCTGCGTTATACACCAGCAGGCGGAGAGATACGTTTACAGCTTATACAAAATGAACATCAAGTCATTGTGCAGGTAGAAGACACCGGCCAAGGCATCCCGGAGGCAGATATACCGCATATTTTTGAACGCTTTTATCGCGTCGCAAAACACCGAGAAATTGACCAACAAGGCACCGGACTCGGACTCGCCATTAGTAAAAGAATTTTACAACTACACAATAGCTTGATTCAGGTTTCTAGCAAAGTAAACCAAGGCACGGTGTTTTCATTTCCATTGCCGATTGAGTCAGCAGCAGAATAACAGAAATATTCATACCCCAACTGCATAGTATCGCTAACAGTGATCCTATGCAGTGACTATACGTTTTGAAAGATACTGAGGAGTTAGCTTTATTTAAACCTATTTAGCCTTACAAGTACTGATACCCAGCATTGCATAAGGAGGACACCAACTTATCAGCGCCGTAAATATCAATACCAGGCCAACGGCACCCCACCAGGTTTGAAAATAAACGCCAGCCCCCACAGCAGCGAGTCCAGCTACAAAACGAATACCTTTATCAATACTGCCAATATTCTTTCCCATGATGTTTCTCCTTGTCGAGTAAGAGACTCGGTTTAATAAATAGTGAGTACTCTTAATATAAACATTGCACAAGGATGCTGTATGTGACAAATACACCTTTACTTGAAAAAAAACGAAGGATTATTATTGCCGATAGGCTTGTAAACCAGGCAAATCAATAATGGTGAGTTTACCGCGCACACCTTTCACCAGCGCTTTGCTCTCAAAATCTTTAAGAATGCGACTCACTACCTCGCGAGTGCTTCCTAGATCAGATGCAATCTCATGGTGCGTGATATTGACCGTCGGTCCTTGCGAGGCAATGGCGATTAAATAGGCAGCAATGCGTTCATCCATGCGATGAAAGGCCACATCTTCGAGCACGCTAATCACATCGACCAAACGTTTGGCGATCAAACCAAAGATAAAAGCACTCCAGGGTTTTGATCCACTCATCCATTCACGTGCCTGCCTTGCAGGAATAACCACGGCTTCTGCGTCCGTTTCCGTCACTGCAATAGCGGGAAACTGGATATCACTCATCATGCAAGCAGCGGTAAGCACACAGCTGTCACCACTACTGATACGATAAAGCGTGATCTCGCGGCCTGAATCAGAAAGCTTATATACCCGAACTTTACCCGAGACAAGTAATGCCAATTGGACGCACTCACTGCCCTCCGCTGCGATGGTATGGTGAGCAGGGATCTGTAGCAGCGTAGCATTGCGAAAAAACTGCTGCCGAAATTCTGACGTGGTGTTTTCCAATAATGGAAAAGATTGCATCAAACGTTGCTGTTGTTGGGAGCTTGTTATCATTGTTTACCTTGCTCGACGGAATACCAAAGACTACTGAGGTCTCATTTTAGGACGCATTATACACGCTTCTTCAACAAGGCATGCTGGGGTCGAAATGCCTTCACGAAGTCTGCATTGGTTTCCATGTACGGCCCATCTAATAAATCAATACAATAAGGAATTGCTGGAAATACAGCATTTAGACAATCTGCAATCGCCGAGGGTTTTCCCGGGAGATTTACGATCAGTGAACGCCCTCGAATACCCGCTGTTTGACGTGAAAGTATGGCAGTCGGTACAAACTTCAACGACTCTGCGCGCATTAGCTCGCCAAACCCTGGCATCATTTTTTCGCAAATAGACTCGGTGACATCCGGCGTAATATCGCGTAAAGCTGGCCCCGTACCACCCGTCGTAACCACGAGCTGACAGCATTCTTCATCACATAATTTAGCCAGCGTGTCTTCTAATAGTACACGCTCATCAGGGACTAATCTTTTTACTGCCAACCAAGGCGAAGCCAGCGCTGCGTTAAGCCATTCTTCTATCGCCGGACCGCCACGATCATCGTATTCTCCACGGCTCGCTCTATCTGACACGGTAACGATTCCAATACATAGGTTTTTGTGAGTCATGTTTATCCTTTAGGCCACCGTTAGCGGATGTTATTCATTAATTCAATCGGTTAAACCGTGCTTTTAGCCATGTCAATAGCCTCTCTGCGCGCACCCCAGTGGCCAGGTTGTGCTGTAAACACTCCTGCGCATAAAACCCCACATGTTGTGCAACGCGCTTGTTTATCGATGTTCCACTCACTGAGCACATAGCCATCGCGACCTATCAAGATCGAAGTGCAATGGTGGCAATAAGTACTTTGCCCAGATTTGTCATATACATTACCGGTGTAAGCATATCGAACCCCATTTTTCATTGCAATTTCCCGCGCCATTGCCAGTGTTCGCGAGGGTGTACGCGGTTTGTCGCGCATTTTCCAGGCGGGATGAAATGCTGAAAAATGCATGGGGACATCCGGCCCAAGATATTCAACCACCCATTGGGTCATTTTTTCTAACTCTGATCGGCTGTCATTTTCACCCGGAATAAGCAAGGTCGTTAATTCTAACCACGTAGCGGTCTCATTTTTCACATATAACAAAGTTTCTAATACTTGCTGCAAATGACTACCGGTAATTTTCCAATAAAATTTTTCACTAAATGCTTTTAAATCGATATTTGCTGCATCAATAAAATTAAAAAACTCGATCCGCGGTTGCGCACAAATATAGCCCGCCGTCACCGCGACGGTTTTAATATCTCGTGCCTTACAAGCATGCGCCACATCTTTTGCATATTCCAAAAATATAACGGGATCATTATAAGTAAAAGCCACACTATTGCATTTTTTTTGTTGCGCAATTTCGGCAATTTTCTCTGGTGAGGCTGCATCCGCTAAGGTGGCAAACTCGCGTGACTTACTAATATCCCAGTTCTGGCAATATTTACAGGCTAAATTACAACCCGCCGTACCAAAAGACAATACGGGCGTACCCGGTAAAAAATGATTCAGTGGTTTTTTTTCAATCGGATCAATGCAAAAACCACTTGATCGTCCATAAGTCGTTAACACAACCTGGTTGCCAATATTAGCGCGTACAAAACACAAACCTTGCTGACCTGCATGTAATTTACAAAGTCGAGGACATAAATCACACTGTACTCGCCCGTCGTGCAAACGCTGCCAATAGCGCGTTGCAAACACGGATTCAGCATTGTGCATAACGACCTCCAGCGCATAAAAATATGCGTTTAATCAAACCGATAAGTGTACAATCAAATGCTATAATTTATTTATCTTCGGATACTTGTCAAGGTTAA
>CAZWUO010000001.1:0-67389 GCA_964636675.1 uncultured Ectothiorhodospiraceae bacterium | reverse complement strand
TGCTTCATTCCGATTCGTCCCGTTTGTCCGGTTTTGGCCGAACTTGGCTACCCCCCATAGCGTTTGGGATTTAGGCTTTTAGTGTGCGTCATATTCATTCCATGGTGCGGCGAAATGACGAGTAATAGCCAGTCTATTGCGAGGAATTTCAACAATGCCATGGAATGAAGAGGGTGTGCAATAAAACCGAAATCTCAATCGTTATGGGTATAATGCATGTTAAATACCCTCCGTTAAAAACAAGGAATAATAAAATGATACTTATTTTGCATCCGAATATTTGCAATAGCAGTGATGAATATCAACAATTAGAGCTGTTTTTATCACAACTACCCAATATAGAAACTCGGGTTCATCAGGTCAAAGGCGTGCAACAAACTTTGACTGAAATCTATTTAATCGGTGACACAGCAAGTCTCGTCGTCGATGACATGAGCAACCTTCCTGGTGTGGATAGAGTCATTCGCATCTCGGATGATTATCGAATTTTGGGACGCCATAAAGATGATAAACGCGCAAGCTCTTTTGAGTATAACGGCGTCACATTTAGCCAAGATAACTTGCATATATTTGCGGGGCTCTGTGCCGTTGACACAAAAGAACACGTAGAACAGATGATGCAAGCATTGCAAAGTCAAGGACAGGTTTGTACCCGTATGGGAGCTTATAAACCCCGATCCAACCCATACTCATTCCAAGGACATGGGAAAAACTGTCTGCCCTATGTCTTTGAGTTGGCCGGAAAATACGATATCAAAGTGATTGCCATGGAAATTACCCATGACAGCCATATTCATGAAATTCATGAAGTATTAGAAAAAACGGGGCATCCCACCGGAGTCATGCTGCAAATCGGCACTAGGAACACGCAGAATTTTGAATTACTCAAAGCCGTAGGAAAACAAACAAATTATCCCGTGCTGCTCAAACGCGGATTTGGAATCACCCTTGAGGAATCACTCAATGCGGCGGAATATCTCGCCAGCGAGGGCAACTCCAACGTTATATTTGCGCTACGAGGTATGAAAACCAATATGGGAGACCCGCACCGAAATTTCATAGACTTTGCACAAGTTCCCGTGCTAAAACGCTTAACCAGAATGCCCGTATGCATTGACCCTTCACACTCCGTAGGTAGTCGCGAAACCTCACCGGATAATATAATGGATGTTTTTCATGTCACCGCACAGGGAATCATTGCCGGCGCAAATATGGTATTAGTAGACTTTCATCCTAATCCACGCTCAGCATTAGTTGATGGACCTCAGGCATTGCGCTTAAACGAATTGCCTTACTTTATAGAAGATTGCGTTATCGCACGAGAAGCGTATGAGAAAAGAAAAAAACTAAACATACGATTCCACAAAGAATCTCTCTAACAAATGCGCGGTAAACGCTTAGCTTGCTTGCACGGTAGAAATTGCACGCTTAAATACAACCTGAGAAGTACCGTTATTGAGCTCGATCGAATACTGATCAAAATTAACGATTCTGCCCACAAGCTTAATTCCGCTGATTAAAAATATATGAACAAGTGTTTTATCATCTTGTAGCTGCTGTAAGAAACCATCTTGCAATACTTTTGATTGTGCTTTGCGCATAAAAAAACTCCTGATCTGTCTAGCGGCTATATAAAACTCATTCTTCTTATTATTATTTTATGTATTCTTATTCTTTTTAAAGTCGATTCAACTCATTCTAAGTTAAATCTTGTCATTAGAAAAGTGTAGCAATTTCAAGACAGTTTCCAAACAGTCTCATTGTTGGGCATGCACATTGGCCTGTACACATTTTAAGATATTATAGTCATACTCTTGATTAAAACTCTCATACAACGCTGTCAAAAAACCTTTTTCTGAGTTATCACTCATCTCTATGGCGTAAACAATTTCATCGTATTCCTTCTTCTCAAGCGAGATGATGTCTCGCGCATCAATTAACCCTTCTTTAATTGCGATGGCAAAATGAGAGTATACCGTCGCTGTCGTGAGATCTCGTTGAAGCGTTATTTCTTCAATCGAATTCTTTTGTGTATAAAGAAATAATGTTTCGTTGATCGTATCACTCAATTGGTTGGTCAATAAATCGGGTAGTGAAAAATCCTTGATAAGCGTAAGTAAAGACTTGCCATATTGCGCAAGTTTATACTCCCCAATCCCTGTGATATAACGCAGTTCATCCGCTGTTTTTGGCCTTATTCGAGTAATTTCCAACAAGGTATTATCATTAAATATAATATAAGGCGGCACACCGGATTCCTTAGAGACCTGGAGCCGATAAGCACGAATAGCATCAAATAAGGGCTTGTCAATGAATCTAACTTCGGTGGCATGTGGTTTCTTACGAGCTGTTGTTTTTTTGCTCGCTTGCTCAGGCTTGCGTAATTGCAGGGGCATCTCGCCGCGTAATAAAGGACGTGCTTTTTCGGTAATATACAAAGACCCATAACTGTCTTTTTTGATATCCAGAAATCCGAGTGATATTAATTGACGAAAAACGCTTGACCACTCAACGGTTGAAAGCATTTTTCCTATGCCATACGTTGACAGCTTGTCATGTCCGTAGCTTTTTATTCTTTGATCATTTCCGCCGCATAAGACATCTATAATATATTTTACACCAAATTGCTGACCTGTACGGTATACACAAGAAAGTGCTTTTTGGGCTGCTTCGGTTCCATCCCATGGTTCAGGTGGATTTAAACAATTCTCACAGTTACCACAGGGTTTATCGTAAGTCTCATCAAAATAGGCAAGCAAAGCAATTCGATGACAGCTTGTGAGTTCAGTAAACCCAAGCATGGTCTCAAGTTTGTGCTGGGAAATATGTTTATAATGCGCTTCTGCATCACTCGCTTGCAACATTTGTCGCAATAAAATGACATCTTGCAAACCATACGAGAGCCATGCATTTGCTGGACTTCCATCCCGACCCGCACGCCCGGTCTCTTGGTAATAAGCTTCGATACTCTTCGGTAGATTTAAATGTGCAACAAACCGCACATTCGGTTTGTCGATACCCATACCGAATGCTATCGTCGCAACAATAATAACCGACTCTTCTCTAAGAAAGCGTTTTTGATTGTGTGCCCTTAATTCGTTTGACAACCCGGCGTGATAAGGCAGCGCAATACGTCCTTTGCTACTCAACCAATTTGCGACGTTTTCTACTTTTTTTCTGGACAGGCAATACACAATACCTGCATCACGCGGATGTTGCTGGTGGATGAAGCGCCATAATTCTTCACGACTATTTTGCCTTTCTTTAATGGTGTACCGAATATTTGGGCGATCAAAACTATTTACGAAAATATTGGCTTGTTGCAGATTAAGCTGATCAATAATTTCTTGGCGGGTTCTCTTATCGGCGGTTGCAGTCAGCGCTATGCGCGGAACATTGGGAAACCGTTGGTGTAGTATGCCTAGCTTCTGATACTCCTTTCGAAAATCATGCCCCCAATGGGATACACAATGTGCTTCGTCTATTGCAAAAAGTGCGATTGCTGAATGATCTAAAATATTCAGACAACGCGCCGTTAATAACCTTTCTGGCGCGATATAAACAATATCAATCTCGCCCCCAACAATCTGGCGTTCAATTTCCTGTTGCTGCGCATAATTTTGCGTTGAATTAATAAACCCAGCGCGCAATCCGAGTTGCAGCAAAGTATCCACTTGATCTTGCATCAAAGCAATTAACGGAGAAACAACGACCCCAACACCATGACGCATTAGCGCGGGAATTTGATAACACAAAGACTTTCCACCACCGGTGGGCATCAATACAAATGCATCATCGCCGCCAAGCAAGGCTTGAATAACCTCCTCTTGCTGATGGCGAAATACATCATATCCAAAAGTTGTTTTTAAAATTGATCGTGCGTCATTCATCACTAGTACAAAACAAAAAAAGGCCAGGGAAAGCAGTCCCTAGCCTTTGATTAAATCAGTGAAACAATTTATTTGATATCAATAAGCTCAATATCGAAAATTAGGGTTTCATTCGGCCCAATATTCGCGCCCGCTCCTCGCTCCCCATAAGCCAGGGCAGATGGAATAAAAATTTTCCATTTTGCACCCATTTTCATCAGTGGCAAAATTTCCTGCCAGCCTTTAATAACCCCATTCACGGGAAAAGTAGCAGGCTCACCCCGGTTAACTGAGCTATCAAAAACACTACCATCAATTAACGTTCCCGTATAGTGCGCAACCACGCTATTCGTTGCCGTTGGACGTTTTCCCGTCCCTTCTTTAATTATTTGATATTGGATTCCACTCTCTAAAATCACTATACCTTTTTTGTCTTTGTTTGCAGCAAGGAATGCCTTGCCTTTTTTGTCATTTTCAGCGCCCGCTGCTTGTTGCTTTTCCATTTGCACCTTTTGTAATTTCTGAAAAACATTTGTGATTTCTGATCGGCTTAATTGCGGTTCTTTGCCCGCAAGCATGTCGCTAATTGCCGCCGTAAAAGTATCAATATTGACATCAAAATTTCTTTGCTTGAAATCCTGACCAATTTGTACACCCAAGGCATAACTTAATTTTTCTTTATCAGTCGTCAACTTTAAATCACTTGCAAAGGCATAAAATGGTAATACGCTCAAGGCGGATAACGCCCATAGAGTCGTTTTTTTCATTAGAATTTCCTTATCATTCAATAATGGATTTTTGTTTTCCCGGGTTGGAAAAAGAAGTCTGATACTAGCAGATGTTGGCTAGTGTGATCACCTTATTTAATTCAGAAATTAGCGCAATATGCCACAACTGTATAATTATCACACAAACCTTAAGCATTTAGGTAGAAACAACCCGTGCCTGTTTTCTAAGCCTCGTCTCTTCTCCTCGTGGAGTGGCGACAAATGCATTTATCGTAGACTTAAACTCACGACTCGTTTGTTCCACAACTTCGCTAATTTGCGATTGATCTAAGCCTGTAATTTCAAGCGCAGCCACGTTAATCAAAACGTCTTCGTAGACAATGGAGCCGGATAAACCAGCCTTGCCTGCTTCGACATTGGCGATATGGACAATCGCAGTTTCTAATCGATCTGCCACCGTGTTTGCAACTTTATTTCTATTTTTCACAATGTTTTGAAAACTCACAGGAAGCTTCCATTTTTTTAATAATGCAGCTCCTACATCCATTGAATTCATATCAAAAATGATATTCTGAGAAATGGTAAAATCTTCATTTTTTACCATTAAGTTACGCTTAAGCATGACGCCAAACAAATCGGATGATTTACTACTGAACACGAGATGACCAATATCATGCAGCAAACCCGCAAGAAATAAACGTTCCTTATGTAAAATTTTCACTGTGGTTTTTTTCGCCAAATTTCTCGCTATCATGCCTACAAAAACACTGTGTTTCCAAAATGCTTGCAAATTAAAATAATCGCTGGGCAAGCTCGAGCTGTTATTAATGATTGATACACAGGTAACGAGATCTTTGATATCTCGTGTGCCGATAACCGCAACGGCCCGGTCAATCGTGTCGATTGCTGAAGGAAAGCCATAAAATGGACTATTGGCGATACGTAATAATTGCGCGGAAAGAGCAGGATCTCGAGAAATAAGCTCGGCTATCTCGAGTGCTGATGAATAAGGATTTTCTATTAATTCATCTATCTGCAAGCAAATGTCGGGCAGCGCTGCTAAACATTGAATATTCTCCACATACATATCCGGCGTATAGGTCATGTAATCACTCCATTCCTTTAATTGGTGTTGGCAAATTGCCCGTATTCAATGTTGCTAATGCGAGGACTCAGCGTATTGATGATGTAGTATCGAGCAAAAAATCCTGAGCTTTAACCGTGACTTGTTTTCAAAAGCAAATATGAAACCAGGTAAATAAAATAAGATTCCTTCAATCGTTTAATACCCATTCATAACTCAGGTTTATTGTGATCTCTTTCGCAGAAAGCGACTTTAATTAGCAATGAATTAGCAAAATTCATGCTTACACTATTCATTTCTCTCATTGACAGACGATATTATGGCTAGCGAGAGTACTAGGTGGTGAAATTCATGGAAATTCAAAATTCTGCGCTTACGAGCGGCCTCATTGGCATAAAACGCGGCATGGATAATGTGCGTAGAGACGCACAAGATATTGTTAACAGCGGTATTGATTTAATGCAAAGAGAACAACCTACCAGCGGAAAATCCTTAGGTGAAGGCCTAGACACCGGCTTAGTTAATCTCATTTCTGACCGCCGTGATGTGGAAGCTGCCGCGAAAGTCATTCAAACAGAAAAAAATCTCATCGGTACTTTGCTCGACGTAATGGCTTAATAACATGGCAATCGGCGAAATATCTTCAAACCATTTATATGCTAATCAGCAAAACTTAGGCATAACAAGTAATTCTCAACAACAGGTTGAGCAATATAATTTAGTCAGTAGTGTGAATAAGCCAGTAGAATCTACACAGCAACAAAACAATGGCTTGCAATCCAGCGATCAAAACACCGCTAAAGAACAAAATATCACCCAGAAAAATGCCCAGGAAGCGCTAAGGTCAGATTCAGATAAAGCAAGCAGTGAATTACCAGAAGAAAAAATACGAGAAATTAAAGAATTAAGTATTCGAGATAGAGAAGTTCGCAACCACGAAGCGGCCCATCTTGCAGCGGCAGGTCCGTATGCTCAAGGCGGCCCTAGTTATACATTTAAGCAAGGCCCAAATGGTAAATCCTACGCGGTTGGTGGTGAAGTAAAAATTGACACTGCACCCATTCCAGGTGACCCAGAAGCGACGCTAAGAAAAGCCAGACAAATTAAAGCATCTGCTCTTGCCCCCGCAGAGCCTTCATCGCAAGACCAATCTGTAGCCGCATCAGCAGTACAATTAATAGCAACGGCGCAACAAGAGCTAAGCACGGAGCGCTTAGAATCAAGCAAAGAAACATCGCCGGATTTACTGACTAAAGCAGCAACTCGAGAAAATACTCAGGCAATAGAAGAGCAGCAAATTACAGCCGACAACCGAGAATCCCAACCCGCTTCCGAAGCCTATACAAAAGTCGCGGATTATACAGACAAGCCCACTGAAAATAATCGAAAAAATAGTATAGACCAGCTTGTCTAATACCGTTCCAATTATTATCGTTTTTTTCTAGCCTCGTCTAAATAAGAACAAATTTCTCTGGTTCCCTTTATTAATCGTAAAATGAGACGTTGCAGTAAATCCGATTCCACCGAAAAAAGATTTCCTTGGCTTATCGCCGTTATAAAATCATATTTTTCCCATTGTTTTATCATGGGCTGCCTATATAAGAAGGCAAATCAGGAAATTCTTTATACTAGTTTTCACTTTTTATATATCTTGTAATAGATTGTTTTTGCTTATTTATTAGTTGATAATATGAAACTTAACTTAGCCAGTCTCACGCATCGGTTTAGGTTTTGTGGCGTTAAGTACGTTAATATAGTTAAGTTTAATTTTAATCGGGTTCTAAGCAACGCATCATGAGCGTATATTCTACCGAAAAACTTGTCGCTGAAGCACGTCGATTAGCGGCTGAATACCGCAAGGCGACGGGAAAGCCTTTGGGTATCAGTAGCGAAATAGCCGAGTTTGATGCTGCCAAATTACTCAATCTCGAGTTATGCCGTGAAAAAACGGGCGCCTATGACGCCATTGGCCGGGGCACACGCGAAGGAAAACGGGTACAAATTAAGGGACGCGCCGTCTTTGATGAAAAAAAATCCGGACAGCGGATTGGCCAACTCAAGCTAGAGCAAGAATGGGATTCCGTCGTTTTAGTCATTATGGACGAAAATTATGATCCTGTTGAAATATATGAATGCGATAAAGACATTATCCTTGATGAATCTGATAAACTGCAACATAACAAGCGCAACAAACGCGGTGCGATGTCGCTGGCCAAATTCAAAATCATTGCAAGTCTAGTTTGGACTCAAGAAGAGGGTTCTATCGAAGATGAAATCTGGGAAAACCAGGCCAGCAATTAAAAATAGTGATTCATGTCCTCAATTAATACCATTTTCGGCGCTAACGGAAAGCTTGCAACTGCGATAGATGCCTATACGCCACGTGTGGCGCAAATCGAAATGGCTATAAAAATCGAAGAAGGTATTGCAAAAAACCAGCTGCTCATCGTAGAAGCCGGAACCGGCACCGGTAAAACCTTCGCCTACCTCATACCGGCATTATTATCCGGTAAAAAAGTACTCATATCCACCGGCACAAAGCACTTGCAAGATCAAATTTTTCTCGATGATCTGCCTAGAGTTTGCAAGGTTTTAGGTCTGCCTGTAAAGATTGCATTATTAAAGGGCCGGGCGAATTATCTATGTCATTTCCGACTGAATAAAAATGCTGAAGAAGCACGTCTGAGTTCTCGCGAACACGTCGTCGCATTTAATAACATCATGGATTGGTCACTACGGACAAAAAAAGGGGATATTTCTGAGCTAGCAAATATCGCCGAAGGTTCTCCGGTGTGGCCCTTAGTGACTTCTAACGCGGATAATTGCTTAGGATCAGATTGCCCCGATATAGATCGATGCTGTGTCGCAGAAGCCCGCAAAGAAGCGCAAAAATCGGATATCGTTGTCATCAATCACCATTTGTTTTTTGCTGATCTTGCTTTACAGGAAGAAACCATTAACGAACTGCTGCCCAGTTCGGATACCGTTATATTCGATGAAGCGCATCATCTGCCAGAAATCGCCAGTCAATTTTTTGGTAAAATGGTCAGTTACCGGCAGTTACAAGAATTAACCCATGATGTATTAGAAGCCATTGAAGAAGAAGCCGCAGACTTGTTAGCCAGCGTAAAAAAATATATTGACCCGCTCATACTTTCATGTCATCAAATCAAAACCCATCTTAAGCAGCTGCCCAATCGTGGGCCATGGTTTGCATTTAGTCGAGAACCTAACATTATATCAGCGATCGCGGAATGCCAGGAAAACCTGGTAGCATTGCAATCCTACCTAAAAGAATTCTCCGAACGCGGAAAACAACTCGAGTTATGTTCAACTCGCTGCGATAAATTTGTATCTTTATTAAACGAAATGATACAAATTAAAACCAAGCAAATTCATTGGTACGAAACCTCTGAGCGAAATTTTATTTTTCACACGACTCCTTTAGATGTCGCTGACAAATTTAGAGAACCTATAGAAAAATTCAAATCGGTCGTTTTTACATCTGCTACGCTTTCTGTAGAGAACGACTTTAGTTATTTTGTCTACCAACTCGGGCTGGAAAAAGCAATTTGCTATGCCTGGGATAGTCCTTTCAACTATAGTAAAAACACCTTACTCTATTTTCCGAATAAGATGCCCGCGCCCTCTGCAGACACGTTTGTTTCTTGTTTAGTTAAACACGCATTAGATATTCTGGAATGTAGCCGCGGTAGAGCTTTTCTGTTATTCACGAGTCACCGGAATTTGCAAGAAGCAGCACAGCTATTAGAGAACTCATCTTATCCGCTCTTTATCCAAGGCAGTAAACCTAAACGTACTCTATTGCGCGAATTTAAAAAAAGTGGCAATGGCGTTCTTTTAGGTACGGCTAGTTTTTGGGAGGGTGTGGATATTCGCGGCGATGCATTGTCCTGCGTTATGATCGATAAACTCCCGTTCGCCTCTCCGGGAGACCCCGTTACATCAGCACGACTCACCAATTTCAGGGAGTCTGGTCTTGATCCCTTCAAAACTTACCAGCTACCCCAAGCCGTCATTTCTATGAAACAAGGGGTAGGCAGACTTATACGGGATTTTACCGACCGTGGCGTCATGGTTATCTTTGATCCTAGAATTCAAAGTCGATTTTATGGTAGAACTTTTTTACATAGCTTGCCGCCTATGCCAATCACCCAAAACATCAACGACGTTCGCCATTTTTTCAATGTGGAAGAGATTATTGAAGCATGAATTTACTCGCTTTAGATACATCCTCGGCTGCTTGCTCGGCATCTCTGATGATAAAGGACAAAGTAAAAACACTTTATGAACTCACACCTAGAGGTCATTCCGATCTCATTTTAACGATGTGTGATCAGCTGTTAACAGAACAAAAATTATTGCCCTCGCAACTCGATGGCATTGCCTTTGGACGCGGGCCAGGATCATTTACCGGTCTTAGAATTGCCGCCGGTGTGACCCAGGGGATTGCATTTTCCGCAAACCTACCTATTATTCCAATATCATCGCTCGCTGCCTTGGCGCATAAAACACATATTGAAAATAAACAAAAAAATATTCTCGTTGTTATGGATGCAAAAATGCAAGAAGTCTATTGGGGAGCGTTCAAATTTGATAAGGGCACGCTGGTCAATGCTGCGGAAGGACTTTGCCAACCTAAGGCACTAACAACGTCAACCGATGTCAAGTGGTATGCAGTAGGTGATGCATGGACCACATACCGGACTTGCTTTGCAGAGCAAGTCATTACTAGTATGGTGGAATTCGAAACGGATTCTTTACCTTCGGCTGAGAATATTGCATACTTAGCATACCAAGATTTAATCGATGGAAAAATTTATCCTCCCGAGAAAGCGGTTCCAGTTTACTTACGAAATAATGTTGCTAAAAAAACCGCAAAAACGCCCTCCTAGCCCCCTTAATAAATATTCTTTTTGCAACCTCGCTTTTCTTAGGATTATTATTTTACTCACTTTTATTCCTACACTTTTTGCTTGTGCAATAAATCAAACAAGTAATTTGCACACCTATGTTATCATGGATAATCAGGTGTTTTTAGAGCGAGCGAACAATACTAATGCTAACGCCGTGATGCTTAACACCATCCGGCTCAATAACATCAATGCAGAATACACAACAATACAAAATATACATTTAAAAAACTGTAATATTGCAAATGGAAATTTTAGTTACTCTCAACTATCGCATATTAATTTTGAAAATTGTGATTTAGCAAAAATTAATTTTTCTGGCGCTATTCTTACAAATGTAAACTTAGCATATAGCAATCTCGAAACAAGTAACTTAGACGGTGCGATTCTCATTAATGTAAATTTAACCGGCGCTAATCTGAGAAAAGCAAATATGAGTAATGTGGTAGTGCATAACTCTATTCTAAGCAAGAGTAATTTCAATGATGCTAAAGTGATAAACAGTTCGTTTGCGCTATCAAAACTTAATCGTATCACAGCACAATATTCGGATTTTACGCGCTCCAATATTTCCTCTATAGACTTACGTTATAGCAATTTTTTGGGTGCTAGATTTGATAAGACCAACATGAAAAATAGTAATTTATACGGTTCTGATTTAAGCTATACTCATATATCCCAATCAGATTTTAGCGGTGCATCATTACAAATAGTGGATTTAAGTACTTCCAATATAGAAAACTCCACATTCTTAAATGTCATTGCAATTGGCACTAATTTCAATCGCAGTAAACTTTCGCACATTAATTTTAACGCTGGAAAACTCACCGAGGCCCGGTTTGAAGAGTCAAAGATATCGCATGTTGATTTTGTCGAATGTAATTTAAAATTAGCCAATTTTAATTGGTCGCACATTGCCAATACCGACTTTACAAAAGCGGACCTAAGTAAGGCAAGCTTCAAACGGGCAAAACTGCGATCAACACTATTGGTATCCACCATTAATAAATGGACAAATTACACAATGGCTAATCTCAGTCATGCTGATTTTCGTTTTGCCAACATACACAAAATGGACGTTAGCGGCGCAAACCTAGATTCTGTTAATTTTCACGCTACAAAAAACTCGAAAACCGTTATTGGCCTAGATCGCGCTTCCAATACAGACAGTATAATTTATTGATTTAATTGGAGTTTTATCATCAGTCCCTGTCTGCTGCTGTGATTAAACGAAAGCGTAAAATTTTTTACCCAGCTCTTCTTGATTCTGAGTTCGCTTCGACTATAGTTATTCAAGACATCTTTTTGTTTTGGAGGAAGGCAGTTGAAGAGCCGCGATATTTTGGTAACTAATGCCCACAGCGACGATTGCGATGATCTAAAACTGCCCTTCTCTGTCTATTTTTTTATCCCTGTCTCCCCATCTCTAAGGCGTCGAACTTAGCAGTTTGTGCTAAGTTTAAATCTCTTTGTCAATCGCCGCCCTATCTTCACAAGGTTTTTTATACGCTCGCGCGCAAGCAATATCCCGAAATAATATCGAATCCCACGCGTTAGCTGCCGCGATTTCACCAATACCGAGTAAAAAATCAGCTGCCGCAAACCGTTTAATGCTACAAGCTATTACGCCTGAAGCACAACAGAAGTCCGTACAACAAATAAACTACGCGGAAAGTCTTGCGCAAAAATACGACGCAACACTTTCTTCCAAAATTGAACTCGAACGCTATCACCCGCAAGCACAAAGCGCTATATCAAGCTATAAAAAAAATGAAAACTTTAATAAATTGCAAGAAATACAGCAAATGCTTGGAGTGGATTTATATGCGTAATAGGTAAGCTAGGATGTTGTTATTCTTTCCATAAGAATAAAGCTATAGTTGTAAGGGTTTTTTTCATCTGCTTTACAGTCTTCCCGTTTTATCTCTCGCCAAGCAGCTAAATTAAATTCAGGAAAAAAAGCGTCCCCCGTGAACTCTGAGTGGACGATTGTAATATATAAACGATCAGCGAGTGATAATGTCTGAGAGTAAATTTGTTGACCACCAATAATCATGACTTCATCGACATCACCTGTTGCGGTAAGCGCACTCTCTATAGAGCTTACCACTGTAATATCGGGATCGGGCGCATACCTCTGATCGCGAGTGATTACGATATTCTTTCTTCCCGGTAATGGCCTACTGCCAAAGGATTCAAACGTCTTACGGCCCATGATGATGGGCTTGCCCAACGTGGTCTTTTTGAAATACTGTAGATCAGCCGGTAAACGCCAAGGTAATTTATTATCCAGTCCAATGACCCGATTATCGTCCATTGCCCAGATCAAGGATACTATCATTGATTAAACCGCTACCGGTGCTTTAATGGCTGCATCACAGGTATAATTAACCAGCTCAAAATCAGCGTATTGAAATTCAAAAATATCCCGCACTTCTGGATTGATTTTTAACTGTGGCAAGGTGTGTGGTTTACGCGTGAGCTGGAGCTCTACTTGGCTCATGTGGTTAACATAAATATGTGCATCACCCAGAGTATGAATAAACTCTCCAACCTGTAAACCCGTTACCTGGGCTAGCATATGGGTTAACAAAGCATACGATGCAATATTAAACGGAACGCCTAAAAACAAATCTGCGCTGCGCTGATAAAGCTGACAGGATAACTTGCCGTTGGCAACATAAAATTGAAAAAAGGCATGGCAAGGCGGTAACGCCATATCATCTATCTCAGCTACGTTCCACGCGGAAACAATTAATCGCCGTGAATCTGGATTGCTTTTAATTTGCTGGATGAGATTAGAAATTTGATCAACATGGGAGCCGTCATTTTTTACCCATTGACGCCATTGTG
This sequence comes from uncultured Ectothiorhodospiraceae bacterium, assembly GCA_964636675.1. Taxonomy (GTDB): domain Bacteria; phylum Pseudomonadota; class Gammaproteobacteria; order S012-40; family S012-40; genus JALUUH01. Next base: position 53,921 of record CAZWUO010000001.1, on the reverse strand, counting down.
ATCCATAGACGGGGCCTAAATCGCCATTCTTATCGGCCCACTCATCCCAAATACTCACCTTATTATCCGTAAGATATTTTATATTAGTATCACCTTTTAAGAACCAAAGAAGCTCATGAATAATGCTGCGCAGATGAAGCTTTTTTGTGGTGACGACAGGAAAACCCTGGGTTAAATCATATCTTGTCTGGTGTCCAAAAACACTTAAGGTGCCCGTGCCCGTGCGATCCTCTTTTTTATGACCGTTGGCCAACACATGGCGTAATAATTCTAAATATTGCTGCATGGCTTATTTTGATTTTTTCTTAGATTTACGTGCTGATTTATTTTGCGTACGATCCTTTGAGCGCGCCGGCGTATCGCTTATCGTCGGCGATGCTTTATGATAAGCAAACCACATAAGAAGTGCACCGGCCAACACCATCGGAAGCGAAAGTAATTGCCCCATGGTCATCCAGTCAAATGCAATAAATCCTAAATGTGCATCTGGCTCGCGAAAAAATTCATTGATAATACGGAAGGATCCCATACCGATTAAAAAGGCCGCGGACACCGCCATCGTAGGTCGGGGTTTAGCAGAATAAATCCATAAAATTAAGAATAAAACCAGTCCTTCAAGTACCGCTTGATACAACATCGAGGGATGGCGCGCAAAATTACCGGCCTGTGGAAACACCATGCCCCAAGGCACATCGGTCGCCCTACCCCATAATTCACCATTGATAAAATTACCGATGCGACCCGCAAAATAACCCAGAGGAACCAGCGGCCCTATAAAGTCTATGACTTGAAAAAACGTTTTATTGGTTTTTCTGGCAAACAGATACATTCCAACGAAGACACCTAACATGCCTCCGTGGAAAGACATGCCACCTTCCCATACACGGAACAGAATCAGCGGATCAGCAACAAACTCGCCGAAATTATAGAACAACACATAACCTATTCGCCCACCAAGGACGACACCGAGTGCGCCGTAAAATATAACATCGCTTACTTGGTCTGTGTTCCACGCGGAACCAGGCTTGTTCGCACGTATCTTGCCTAAATACCACGCAGTGGCAAAAGCAACTAAATACATTAGCCCATACCAATGGACTTTAATCGGGCCTAAATCAAGCGCAACGGGATCAATTTCTGGATATATTAACATGCTGTGGATTTTAACTGATGCGCGCGTCTAAAAACAGTCTTAAACCGTGTTTACCATGAAAACAAGAGGAAAAAACAATAATATTCAAAAAGGTATGTTACCTACTTCAAGTGAGGTAGCGCAAAGAGCGTCGCAAAATTCTGGCTTGTTTGCACTGCAATTTGCGCCAACGGTTGATTTCTGAGTTCGGCCAAAAATTCGGCCACATAGCGCACATAAGCCGGCTCGTTGGGCTTGCCACGATGGGGTACCGGCGCAAGATACGGTGAATCGGTCTCAATCAACATTCGATCCGCAGGTACTTTCTGCGCAACTTCATGGATCTGTTTAGCACTTTTGAACGTAACAATGCCTGAGAATGAAATATAAAAACCCATATCAAGCGCCTGCTTTGCCATACTCCAATCCTCAGTAAAACAATGCATTACACCCCCTGCTTCATTTGCATTCTCAGCCTGCATGATGTTAATGGTATCTTGTTGGGCTTCTCGTGTGTGGATGATGAGAGGTTTATGACATTGTTTGGCCGCATCAATATGGCGCCGAAACTGATGACGCTGCCATTCTAAATCGCCCTCTGAGCGAAAATAATCCAAGCCGGTTTCCCCTATCGCAACGATTTTTTTATCCTGCGCTTCTGTTATTAACTCATCAACTAAGGATTCACGATTATCGCGATGATTAGGATGCACCCCCACAGACGCATAAACATTATCAAATTGCTGCGATAAGGCTTTAACTTTAGGATAGTTTTCCATATCTATCGACACACAAAGAAAATCCGACACACCGTTTTCTTTGGCGCGATCAAGATATTTTTTTACCCCATTAGTCTCTTCCGCACCCTCCAAACAATCGAGGTGACAATGAGAATCGATAAACCGAATAGCAGGGTCATTCATAGAGTTAAACCTTTATTACGATGTTAAATATAAAATAAGCTGGCTAAACGAGTACTCCAACAACCTAGCATGCCAAAACGAACGGGGTAAAGCTTAGAATCAAAGGGTTATTCTTCGTCAGATGAAACCGTAATAATCGATTCTTCAGGTAAATCCATGACTAAATATTGCTGCCTAATCCCATGCATGGCAATAACGCCTTCTCTTCTATCATCACTGGTTGCCGAAAATTCAAAACTGAAATACCTTAACAACATTCGGCGACCTCGTGTCGATTTTTCAAAACGTAGTTTTTTAAGCGATACCGTGCCATCGAGTAATTGCACATTTTCTTTAATACATGCATTTTTACACAGCTTCTCCGCCATCTCTCGCGCTTCTAAAGTCTGCCACCAAAACCGCGCAAGTAAAAAAAACAAGGCGAGTAAAACGATATCACTTAATTCCATTATTCTAGATTACCTTGCTCCATTTAATAGGTTGAGCAATACTGATAGCTCTGGCATTTTTTCATACCTCGCTTGTTGGTGGAGTTTACCACCTATTGGTTGGTACGGTTTTATTAGACCACTACAACTAAGGCTAATAACTCCGAATTATCATATCTAGCGCAAGGAATAACAGCTTAAGTAACTTCGAATTTTCCTAAAAACATTACTTTCTTCCGCACGTATACCTGAACTTTCAATGGCTGCTATTGCTGCACGGGCGATTTGTTCATTTTGAAATCGGCAAACTTCTATGCCGCTGGGAGTCTCATCTTCCCCAGCGTCAAATACCCATTCAAATGGATGATTATAAAAAATAAAATCGGGTGAAAATGGTTCCAGAATCTTTAGAACCTTTATGCGATATGCTTTGAGTTCTTCAAAAGTCCCTGGCTTCACCCACGCTTGGGTAATCAGGAAAACTTCTTCGTGCTCTTCCCCAACATCGCTCATTACAAATCCCTTTATATTGATATAACATTTTTTATTTCAAGTTATTTGCGACAATGACAAATCCACCTTGGGGAGATTAAAGCTCGGTATTTATAAACCTTCTTTTATAATTTTTACTCTTTTAAACAACCGAGCAGTAATGCCTTTTAGCCAACCTTCTTGCCGAATTTGCGCTATTTCTGCGGCGATATCTGCTTTGGCTCTGGCCATGAGTTCATGATGGTAATCGGTTTTAGGTAACACGCCAACTTGTTGCATGTCGGCTAAACCGGTTTCTCTAGCATGGTCTTGAAAACCCGTGTTTTTCCAGAAAAAGGCACCGGGCATGGTAGTGGGTATGACTAATACATAAAATAAAGCTCGCCCTACGACCGCCGTCGCAATAATAAGCGCACCGACTAAAAACCATGCGACAAAGCCGATGAAGCCTTCAATATTGGCAAGAGATAATATGCCGACGATACTTATTGATACTCCCAAGGCCAGGTTGCGCAGTTGATACGTTTTTCCAAACCTGGTTTCTTGCACCAATTGTGCAGCAGCACCTTCGCCACCTGTTTTCTGTAAATCCTTTTTGTGTTGATATAAACCATAGCCCTCGAGCAATAAGCCGAATAACAATATCGGTGCGAGTATGCTAATGAGTGGTAGAAAGCTTTGTGACTGTAGTGCCATTGAAAAGGCAAATGAAAGTATTACTAATAAAGCCCCTAATGCGAGCGTATTGCCAAAAAAAGTGGTCAACACCTGCCAATGATTCCAAAATGGGCGTGCCTCTATACGATAAATTTTATGCATCGCATAAATAAAGATCGGCCCCATGACGAGTGCTAAGAGACCTATAATATGAGATGCAGTGCTTACCACCGTTTCTGGCAACCCAGATAATAAACCCGACTCCAAAAATACATAGCCTGCAAATAACGTAAAAAATACCGCTAACGAGGCCACTTCTCGGCCCACCGGTGAATATTTCAAATTATTAAAGGCACGATAAAAACGGTGTGGCTTGCCAAGATGCATGGTTGACATGCCCAGGGCAGCAACTTGTATAACGAACATAAAGATCAACATGCTGAGCACCGTAATAGGATTACTCGCGCTTGAAAGCTCGGATACTCCGAATAAGGGTGCTAAATATAATAGCGAGAATGCGCCCACTACCGCCTGTGATATCAGCGTAAAAATGACTAAGGGATTTTCGCGTGAACTGAGTTTTTTAAAGCTCCATTCTTTGCTCAGCGATTGATTAACGGCCTTGCTTTTATACTCGCCCTGCCCTTGCTCGTCGCGTTGATAACGCAAGGGTTGCGAGTCAGTGCGGGTCATCTCTCGGGGTAATGAGCGGGTTTGTTGAAAACGAATATTTGGGTTGGTGATACGAGGATCAGGAAACCCTGGTATATTAATTTTTGCTTGTTCTTTGTGCTCAGGCGTTGTTTCGATTAATCCAAAATCCAATGCACTGCCTAGACAAGCTGCTGCACACGCGGGTTTTAGTCCCACTTCTAAGCGATCTACACACATATTGCATTTTGATACTTCGCCTTTGGATAAATCCAGTTGGGGCGCGTTATAGGGGCAAACCCAGGTGCAGTAGCCACAACCAAAACAGGTATCTGGGTCTTGTAATACGGCACCGTATTCTGGATATTTTGTATATGCGCGGGTAGGACAACCTTTTAAACACACTGGATCATCACAATGATTACAGGCCATGGAAATATTGAGTCGTTGATAGGCGGGATAACTTCCACCTTCAATATAGCCCACTGAACGAAAACTTAAATACGCCGGTAAATCGTTTTTTTCACTGCATGCCGCTTCACACGCGTGACAGCCAATGCAATTATCGGCGGTAAAATGAAAACCATGTTGTTTGTAACGGTTAACATTTGAGCCTACGCCGCTATCGCCGTTTATATTTAATGATTTACCCCGCGCCGCGTCATCTTCTGTGACGGTTTCAATTTTTTTTCCCCATTGGTTTATATCAGAGGTTTCTACATCGGGAATAAATGCATAACTCGGTTCGTCATCACGAACTTTAAACATATAAGACTCCTGCTAACATTAAAACGCTCTAATGGATTTATTGGTGAGCGCTGCAGCTTCTTGTTTACTCACCTTTTCTATACGCACGGCACATTGCTTAAATGCAGGTTGTCGCGAATAAGGGTCTAATAACCCAAGACTCAGGCGGTTAACACATTCATGAAAATGGAAAGGAATAAAGACCATATTTCGGGGTACCCGCTGAGTCAGTTGTACGAGTACCACCGAATCTCCGCGGCGCGAGACTAAGCGCACATAAGTCATATGTTCCACACCAAGTTCTGCGGCGACATCTGGGTTCATTTCCATATAGGGCGTTGGACTGAATTTATTGAGATTGCCTATTTTTCCGGTGCGTGTTCGGGTATGAAAATGTTCGACAACACGCCCGCTATTCAACCAGAAGGGATATTTTTCGTCGGGGACTTCGTTGTTATCAACAAAATCAAGTGCTATTAGCTTGGCTTTTTTATCCGGATGGTTAAACTTTCCGTCTTCATATAATCGTGCCGATCCTACTTCTGCATCTTCTTTCATCGGCCATTGCAAACCTCGGTTTTCTTCTATTTTTTTGTGCGACATGCCCGAAATATCAAGAAAACGTCCCTTCGAAAGCTCGCGCATTTCATCAAATACCGCGGAGGCTGAATCGGGAAATGTCATTTTTTTCCCGTTGTCAAAGCGTTTTGCCAGCTGATTAAATATCCATAGATCAGGTTTTGAATCAGCGTGCGCGGGCAAAACATTACTAATAAAATTCACCCTTCTTTCGGTATTAGTCATGCACCCTTCTTTTTCTGCCCATAATCCCGCAGGAAAATAGACATGTGCATATTCTGTGGTTTCCACATCACGATAAGCATCTTGCACCACACAGAATTCCAATTGTTCAAATGTTTTTCTAATCCTAGCGGTATTCGGCATTGAGGTCATTGGGTTAGTGGCAATGATCCACAATCCCTTTATTTGACCGGTTTCTATCGCAGGAAAAATATCTGTTTGGAATAAGCCGCGTTTTTTAGGGAAAAACTCAGGATCAATACCCCAAAATTTAGCAATGTCTTCTCGATCTTGTTCTTTTTCAAGCACACGATAACCGGGCAAACCCGAACAAGATGACCATTCTCGTGTACCCATCGCATTGCATTGTCCGGTAATAGATAAACTCGTACCGCCTTTTTTGCCAATATTACCGGTAATCAAATTCAAACTATTAATGCCGACCACACCGTCAGAGCCATGCGTGCTTTGGTTAATGCCCATGGTCCAGATACTCATCGCGGCATCGGATTTGGCATACAATCGCGCCACATTGCGAATCGTATCTTCGTCGATGCCACATTGTTTCGCGGCCATCACGGGGTTGTATTTTTCGACGAGCTTCTCGAATTCCTCAGCGTTTGAGGTGTGTGCATCTATATAGGCACGATCTTCCAAACCCTCGTCAAGAATAACGTGTGCCAAGCTATTCAGCAGCACGACATCGGTTCCGGGGGTTATCGGTAAATGCATGTCTGCAAATTGCGCAAACATCGTTACCCGAGGGTCAACGACGATGAGGGGGAATTTTTTCTTTTCAAGCGCCTGCTTGAGTCGCCAATAGATAACGGGGTGTTGCTCGGGTAAGTTGGAACCAAAGGCAAGCAAACAATCCGTATGTGAAAAATCATCATAACATCCCGGAGGGCCATCCGAACCAAATGACCGTTTATAACCCGAAACGGCAGAGGCCATGCACAGCGTTGTATTACCGTCGTAATTATTCGTGCCGATAACCCCACGGGCGAGTTTCCCCAAGGTATAAAATTCTTCAGTCAATATTTGACCGGTTGATACAATCGCAAAACTATCTCTGCCATATTTTTTTTGAATACGTTCGATTTCAGATACTGTTTTATCCAGCGCCGCATCCCAGGTGCTTTCTTTATAGTCTTCAAAAATTTTATCGCGCACCAATGGAATGGTTCCACGCCCCGAGGAAGTGAATAACTCATGCTCAAAAATACCTTTTAAACACAATTTTCCTTGATTCACATCTGCGTTGCCGACACCACGGGCTTTTATACCCTCACCTTTTTCATTGACCCCCACTTCGATCGAGCAACCGGTGGAGCAATAACCACAGGTCGTATATTTCCAGGCAACAACTTCATCTTGTTTTCCGGGTAATTTTATTTCATTCTTTATCGGGCGAGTAATTAGCATATAATACTCCAGTCAATGGGTTTACTTGTTAGAGTTTTATAAAAACGATGGCGTTTTCAATTTTTACCGGGTAGGTTGCGGCACACCCTTCGTCGGGAGCAATCACTTCGCCGTCTGCAAGTTGAATCACCCAATTATGTAACGGACATGTGACTTTTTTGCCGTGTACAATGCCTTGCGAAAGTGGCCCGGCTTGATGCGGACAACTGTCTTTTAGCGCAAATATTTCATCATCACTTGTTCTAAAAACAGCGACATCCCCTTCCCCGGTCTTTATGACGCGAGAACCTAACTTTGGAATATCTTCAATTTTTCCTACTTCAATATATTGTGTCATTGCTTAGCCTATCTATATTTTGTTGTTTTACGAGACATCTTTTAAAGTAACAAACTGATGTTTTTCGTAATCACCCGTTGTTCTTTCTTCCCAAGGATCTTTTTGCACATAGGATTGCGACTCAACAAAACGCTTGGATAACGCTATTCTATTTTTTTCATCCTCGACAATATGGGTTTTCAGAAACGACAATCCTACACGTTCTATCCACGGCGCAGTGCGCTCTAAATAATGCGCTTGCTCTCGATACATTTGAATAAAGGCATTGCAGTATTCGATGACTTCTTCTTCCGTCGTTACCTTGCACAAAAGGTCGGTTGCGCGGACTTTTATACCACCATTACCACCGACATGTAATTCATAACCCGAATCTACTGCGACCACGCCAAAGTCCTTAATGGTTGCTTCTGCACAATTACGCGGACAACCCGATACCGCGATTTTAAATTTGTGTGGCATCCATGAACCCCAGGTTAGTTTTTCGAGCTTAATCCCTAATGCCATAGAATATTGGGTGCCGAAGCGACAATGCTCCTTACCAACACAGGTTTTAACCGTTCGCAGAGACTTACCATAAGCATGACCAGAAACCATGCCTGCATCATTTAAGTCTTTCCACATTAACGGAAGATCTTGTTTTTTGACACCGAGTAAATCGATACGTTGACCACCGGTGACTTTTACCGTAGGGACATCGTATTTTTCAGCGACATCTGCAATCGCGCGTAACTCTTTAGGGTTTGTTACCCCTCCCCACATGCGCGGCACTACCGAATAGGTGCCATCTTTTTGAATGTTTGCATGCACACGTTCATTGATATAACGTGATTGAGGATCATCAACTGCTTCCGCTGGCCATGCCGCTAATACATAATAATTAAGTGCCGGTCTACAAACATGACAACCATCCGCAGTATGCCAATCCATTTTATCGATTACTGCACGATAGCTTGTGAGCTTATGGGCCTTTATTTCAGCTTGAATTTCTTCGTGTGTATGCTCTGTACATTTACAGATTGACTTTACTTTTGATGCTTCTGAATAATCACCACCAAGCGTCGAGGCAATAATTTGTTCTACCAGACCGGTACACGATCCACAGGAAGCAGAAGCCTTGGTATGGGCTCTGACATCGTCTAAGGTAAACAAGCCTTTACTGGTAATCGCTTTAGTAATATCGCCTTTGCATACTCCATTACAACCACAGACTTCGGTAGCGTCGGTCATTTGAGCCGCAAGATTATGCCCACCATGCCCAGAATCACCTAAGTGCGCTTGCCCAAAAAGCAAGTTATGCCGAATATCCGAGATATCTGTTTCGTCACGCAATAATTGGAAATACCATGCACCATCTACCGTATCACCGTACATGACTGCGCCACTTATTTTATTATCCTTAATGACTAACTTTTTATAAATGCCACGTGACACATCTTGCATCACCAACTCTTCAGTCTGCTCGTCACCGTTAAAATCACCGGCTGAAAATAAATCAATGCCGGTCACTTTTAGTTTTGTCGAGGTCACCGATCCTTGATATCGACCGATACCGTATTCCGCGAGATGGTTTGCACAAACCTTCGCTTGCTCAAACAGCGGAGCAACGAGTCCATAGGTTGAACCGCGATGTTGCACACATTCACCGACTGCGTAAATCTTTGGATCATATGTTTGCATGGTGTCATCAACGACGATACCACGTTCAGCATAAATACCTGCGCTTTCAGCAAGCTCAGTATTTGGCCGTATACCTACGGCCATCACTACGATGTCTGCAGCTATCTCAAGGCCACTTTTAAAACGCACGGCTTTGACTCTATCCTCGCCCAGTATCGCTTCTGTGGCGTGTTCCATTAAAAAATGCAAACCACGTTGCTCTAACGAGGTTTGCAACATTTTTCCGGATACCGTATCCATCTGGCGTTCCATTAATGTGTCACCAAGATGAACAACGGTGACGTTCATGCCTTGGGTCATTAACCCATTCGCGGCTTCCAGACCCAGTAACCCACCACCGATGACTACGGCATGTTTATGCTTTTTACTCGCATCTAACATTTGATCAACATCATGCACATCACGAAAACTGATAACACCCGGCAACTCGATACCGGGAATAGGGATCATAAATGGATTGGAGCCGGTGCTTAGCAATAGACGATCATAGGAGGCCTGGGTGCCATCTTCAGCGATGACCGTTTTATTTTTGCGGTCAATTTTTGTAATCTTATTACCTTTAAGCAAAGTAATATCGTTATCTTTATACCATTGCTCATCATTGAGCATAATTTCATTTAACGACTTCTCTCCTGCTAACACAGGCGATAATAATATACGATTGTAATTCCCATAGGGTTCGGAACCAAAAACAGTAATAGCGTATTTATCGGGCGCAATTTTTAGGAGTTCCTCTAGCGTACGAACACCTGCCATACCGTTGCCAACCAATACCAATTTTTCTTTCATGCTAATCCTTCAAATATTTTGCTATGACGACATTGAGCAACAGCTGGGCCAGCTCTCAATAACCAAGCCTAAAGTTATGTTTTTTATAAAGATTGTGAGTAACAATGCAGGCTTATCGAGACCTAGAATAACCGATAAATGCACCAATATAGGGCGGTTAGTTTAAGCTTGGTGCGCAAACAATACGGATAAATCAAACATTTGCGGCAAATATGCAGAGGAAGATCTAATAGGAAGATACGACGAACACAGACTTTTTAAGAACTCATACAGTCACGAAAAATTTTCTTGGTCTTCTCGCTCGGCCTTATGTCGTCAAAGTCACTTAATGCTTGCTCACATTGTTTATAAACTGAATTAGCCTCGGCTTTTCGTCCGGCACGTTGATAAGCAAGGATAAGCTGTTGGTAAAACGATTCCACCAAGTAATCGATTTCGATCGCTTTTTGATAAAAACGAATCGCATTATCTATCTGCGAATTATCGAGCCAATATTTCCCTATATGTTCTGCGATCCGAATAAAACGATTTCTTTCTTTTTCGCGCTTTATAAAAAACCAAGGTTTTTCACTTTCCAGACTTAAAAATGCACCCTGATACAAATTAAATAGCTCGATCTCTAAACACGCTGCTGTGCTTGGATCGAATGTAGCTTCCAGTAGTTTCTGCTCTATTTTTTTCTCAAGCATTTCAATTGCCCAGACATCTGTCCAGCAAAATATAGGATTTAAACTCAATTGCGCATTATTGAGAAGTAAGGAATTTTCACAGCCTAATAGTTTGCGTAACCTATATAACGTAGTACTAAATGAGTGCTGCCCCATATCACCGTCTGCATCAGGCCACAAACAGTCTGTGATTTTTGTGACACTAACGCTTTTGCCTCCATAAGCCAGTAACACCTTTAATAAATCTAAAGGTTTTACTTGAGATTTTCCGGAAGACCCAAAAAGTATGTCATTTTTGAATAAAGTAAAATGATTGAATGAAGTGATTTTTACTTGCCAAGGCCATTGCTCTAGTCCAAGATATTTTTCATCGGGAGTTAATTCATTTTTTATAATTAACTCTTTGACGTACTCCGCTTCGATATTATGCAACAAAGCAATTCCGCAAAGCTTAGACATAAGCTCAGGACGCCACCATATAAGACTCAAAAAATGATTTTCACGGGCGAATCTGAATCCTTGCTCTAGATAATTAATTCCTTGCTCGTAACTCCCATCCATTAAATCAAAATAAGCCAACACTAAAAGACTATGATGTTTAAAATGCCGACTACGCAACGAATCTGCTATGCTGTTCACATGTTTAATAATCACGCGCGCACGTGATTTTTCGCCTTGCTCAAACAACACCTGCGACAGAGCAATGTCTACAAAAGTAGTAGGAAATGGAGATCCCGCGTCCTTGGTCAAATCACTCGCAAATTTAATTTTTTCTAAAGCCTGGGGGTAATCCTTTTTTAATACCGCAACCCATGCACTCAAATAGTAATACTGAGATGCATCAAGAGACCTTCCCCCACTAACGGATCGTGACATATTTTTCAAATATTTGGTAGCACCCGCTAATTGTCCAGAAGAAAGTTTTCCGTAAGCCCCTTGGGCGTTGAGCATAAAATCCCAAATCTTAATTCCATAATCATTCGCCAATGCTAAGCCCTTGGAAACAATCTCTTCACATCGCTGCGGTTTCAAGCCCAGCCAAGCATACATCGCCTCCATAGAATGCCAAATAATTCGAGTAAGCGGCAATACGTCTGGCTGAGAAATATTCTCGCGCATGGTTTCCATAATGACTTGACACTTGGGGAAATCGGCAATCCAAGAATAATAAAGAACCAAGCAATTTCCAGTCGTGATTTTTTGATTGATATTCAACTCACTCTTTACTAATGCTAGGCTGGCCTCTTCCCACAAAATAAAGTGTGAGTGATCGGGTTGCCTAAATAATAACGCAATAAACATAGCAGAAGTAACACTGGCTTTGGTTTCGATACTACAAGCTGGTGGGAAGCTACAAGGCAAAAAAGGTAATTCACTAATCCAATAATCCAGATCATCAAATGATTTCCAGTCGTGTATATAGGTAGCGACACATCCTGCCCAACATAACCATTTTTTATTAACATCAGTATCTAAAAGCACATATTTTTCGTAGGCAAACCGGTATAGTCTTAGCGCCTCTTTGGTGTCATAAGGCATAATTGCCCTTGCTCTCCAATAAGCAAAACAAGGGTATTTATCGACAACAGCAGGCGGTATTTGTTGAAACCACTTTGCAACCGTACTACCGCGACCTTGCTCAATCAGTGTGTCGGTATAGCTTTCTGCAATCCGCGCAAGCATGTCCCATTGCTCGGTTTCATACCAAAGTGTGATGGCATGCTCGACGAGTCCTTGTTTTTCTAAACAAGAAGCCGCTCTGTGTTTAATATTTAAAATATCTGATTTAGATAACTCATCCTTTATGCGCGAGCGTAAAAACCTTCTGAATAAAGGGTGTAGCTGATATTCATTTGATGAATAACCTAACTTCTCAGTAAAAGAATGATTACTGTGTAACTGCTCAATAATATGTAGCGCGTCATCGATTCCTGTAAGCTCTATTGCTGCTGCAACAGAAAAACGCGGCAAGAAAGATATTTGAAATAAAAAATTCTTTTCGATCTCGCTGAGTTTATTTAATATTTCACCGGAAAAATAATTCAACAAAATGTCCGAGTTAGATAAATCTTTTATGGCTGGCGTTTTTTTAACGTTGCGAATAAAATCGCAAATGATTACTGCACCAGCTACCCACCCGTTTATCTGCGACTTTGCTTCTTCTAATAGTTGCATTTCATCATGACAGAATCCCCACAAATGTCCCAGCGCATCAATTTCATTTTCCGAAAAACGTAGATCATTCCAACCTATACATTCAATTTCTTGATTGATAACAAAACGTGCGAGTGCTGCCGGTGGGTCAGATCGGCTAATAAAAATAATCGAACTGTGGCTAGGTATGGCACGAATGAAGTGCTTGATGAGATCATGAATAATGGATTTATTGGGTAATTCCTGATATTGGTCAAAAACCAACGTAAAAGATTCATCGATATTCTGACACAACAATTGAAAAAACTGCCTTGCGTAAACATCAATAGATAATAGGTATTCCGGTTTTAAAGGGTTAATCCAGTTCTCAGCTAAGCCACATTTTTTCTTTATATTCTCTGATAAATAATGGAAAAATGTCGCGGGGTCCTCGTCTCCAACCTCTACCTCGTACCATATAATGACAGATGTTTGCCTTTTCACATAAGTTGCAACAAGATTTGTTTTCCCCGCACCGGGTGGGCCACTCACCCAAGCAACGGACTTAGTGTGCAACCTGCTCAACCGACTAAGCAGTTCATTCCTTGGAAGGTTTTTATCAATAATCTCATTAGGCGCAATCACAAAACATCCCGTATCCGCGATAACCAAAAGAACTATTTCTTATCTGATGAACTATCCCAGCCCAGCGTGTTTGCTTATTGATATAGTATAATAAGCATTCAGTTGTTCATCTAAAACCAGAATTAACGCTAAACTACAGATTTCAAAGTATAGGATCTTACCAGATCTTAATCACTGATGTATCATGATTTATGGTCAGACTTATTCATTCGGCTAAATCTCTATATTTCGTGCCCATTCCTTAATGGGTAGGTAACTCAGCGTTATACTGGGTTAACTTTTGAAAAGCCAAATCAATTGCCACTAAATCTTCGTTCTTAATCGCGGACAACAACTCATTGCAAATGCCGGTCATTTCTGTCGCGTCAAAACATCCGCTCATACCCGCTAACTTATGCAGTAATTCTTGCAATTTATCTGAATTACCTAGACGATATTGCTCCTCAACTAACCCATATAATAAGTGTACTTCTTTAATAAATTTTTCTTTAAGCACATCGGGTAATTTATGAGAATGTTTGGAAATGACTGTTTGAGGACTTTTCGCTTGTGGCATCGATTTAGCCTCACAAGATTTTTCAGATAGAGAATTTTTGATGGCTAATTTTTCGAAAGCTCTCCATAAATCTTGGCTAACGATAGGCTTTAGTAAAATTTCATCAATTAGAGTAGTGTCTAAGCCTGTATTTTCCCGAATAAAAACATCGGCCGTAAGCACTACAATAGGCACGTGATTTTGCCCCTTTTCTAAGGTCCGAATCTTTTTAATCGCTTCAATGCCGTCCATGACTGGCATGTGTATATCCATAAATATAATATCCACTTTATTTGCCAAATATTGCTCAACGGCGGCCTTACCATTGCGTGCCTGAATAACAGTAACACTCTTTTTCTCTAACAAGCTCGCCATCAATATCATATTATATTTATGATCTTCAGCAACCAAAGCGATGTACTTTGAAGATTCACTACTTCTTTTTTGCATAATCGTCAATTATCCTAGAACCCACAGTTGAACAGCATGCAGAGTGCGCATTTATTCGGTGTCAGAAGGATTTTGCTCCCTGGTAATACTAAGTAATTCTGGGCCGAATGGAAGGTGAGATAATGGGCAATCTAAGATTGGTACCGTTAGGCGATCTTTAGATATAAAAATATTCAGGGCATTACGCGATAAATGAATAAAACACTTAGTCTGGCGTGAGGTCACCCACCTTGAATAAGCCTAACTCTTTAGCAACTAACACAGATTGCATGCGATTGTTCACCTGCAGTTTTTTGAATATAGCCGTTACATGAATCTTGATGGTATATTCTGACAGTTCTAGCCCTGCTCCGATCTCTCTATTCGTTTTGCCTTCAGCGATACCAATCAATACCTGTCGTTGTCTATCGGTTAGCTTGGGAGCGAGTATTTTTGGATCAGGTAACTTATTATTTTCCGTTGCTTCGGAGGAAGTTGAGACTGCTTCTATGGACAATAAACTTTTAGGCGGTATATATACTCCTCCAGCAAGCACTAACCTAATAGCACTCATCATGACCTCTCGAGGTGATGATTTTGGAATAAAGCCTGCGGCGCCTATATCAATTGATTTACGCATCAGCGTAGAGTCTTCTGATGCGGACAACACCACTACGGAGTTTCCAGGCCATTCATTACATATTTTTCTTAACACGGAAAGCCCGTTTGCACCTGGCATCATGAGATCCAGTAAGATGAGATCGATATTTTTATTTTGCTCAAGTAATGCGACTAAACTCGGAGAGTCTTCTGCTTCTAAAACCTGTGTCTCTTCGCCAAAATGAGTCTTTAAAGAATAAATAACACCTTCCCTGACAATGGCATGATCATCTGCTATAACAACGATCAAAGATCACCCCCCTTATTATTATGTAACTAATTCAGCATGATATGTTGATATTCTCCAGTAAAATACATTGGTGATAAATGAATCCAGGAGTCATGATGCTAGCTTACACAGAATTATCATTATTATCTATTTGTTAGCGCCTGTTGATTTTCTTTTAATGCGCGATAAGGGGGGTATCATTCCAAGAATAAACGGCTTCAACCACATTTCCTTTTCCTTTATAGGTAATAGTCTCACACAAATCAGCAATAAGCACCTGTCCGCGTCCCGATTTAACACTTTCAGGCGGCATTGATTGTTTCTCCCCACCTAACGAAGCATAGTCAAACCCATCTCCTGAGTCCTCAACCCCGATGGTTATTTCACCTCCTCTACCGATGATTTTCTGTGAAAAACTGAACTTTATATAAGCATATTTCATCTTTTTTAATAAAGTTTCTCGTAAAAAATAATATTGCGCAAATCCCTCAGGCGTCGTCTTTAACTTCGAATCTAAGCCAAGCACACCATGCTCAAGCGCATTGCTAAACAACTCTGAAATGATCATAAACAAACTTTGACTGTGACTTCGCAGGCCTTGTATTTCGCTCAAGGTTTTCATTAAAAAAGTGACTGGATCTAATCGCTGTAAGGTATCTGTTTCAAAAATAAACGACATACTCCAACTGGTTGCATATGTTTTACCAACTGATATCTCATTATCGAGTTGCAATAAATGAGTTGGATTACAATGAAACTCCATTAAAGTAATATCATCAGCTTGCGGAAGCGTATTAGAGAACCGACTTAAAGATGCCTCTAATTCACTGATAACCTCGTTGCCATCAAACGTAGTAATAACTTCAACCAATCTATCCATTCCAAATAACTCATCGTGTTCGTTTGTGGTTTCAACGACACCGTCAGAATAAATATATAAATAGTCGCCAGGGCTGATTTTCACCCGGGTGGCTTGCGTTTCAAACTGAACAGGAGAAGAGATTCCCAACGGAACGTGCTCAGAAGGCAAGTATTCTACTACTTGTTTCGCACTCGGTCGGTAAATAAGAACGTCTGGCATTCCTCCGTTCCATATTTTTAGGTATTCGCAACGTGTATCCACATGAATAATACACGCCGCCAAAAATCTCCCCATGGGTAAGACAACACGTAATTTTTTATTTATTTCCGATACAATGTCTTCAAGCTCAAAGCCTTTTTTGGACATTCCATAAAACACATCAGCGACAGGCATTGCTCCAATAGCAGCGGCTAAACCATGACCTGTAAAATCACCCACTAATATATTCATCCCCCCGTTTGGATTACGCGTGGCAAGCACGATATCACCATTAAATGCTTCGGCTGAACGTCTTAAGGTATTGATAAAGTCTACATTTAAATCACTGCGCTCAAGAATACCATTAAATATTTTCTCTGCTACTTCAGTTTCGCGCTGAACATGACGCTTATGGGTTTCAAGCTCTTCTTTTTGGTTTTGGATTTGATAATAAAGAGAAACAATGCGGTTCATTGCTTCAATTTTTGCGCTTAATACGGTTCGGTTGAAAGGTTTCCCGATATAATCGTCACCACCATATTCGAGACAGGTTACTAACGCTTCATTACCACTAACTGCGGTTAAAAATATTATCGGAACAAATCGG
Source organism: uncultured Ectothiorhodospiraceae bacterium (assembly GCA_964636675.1). Classification (GTDB taxonomy): domain Bacteria; phylum Pseudomonadota; class Gammaproteobacteria; order S012-40; family S012-40; genus JALUUH01. Next base: position 36,896 of record CAZWUO010000001.1, on the reverse strand, counting down.
CTACCACACCTCTTTTTGATTTCTCTGGTCGCCTCGTAGCCATCCATTTCTGGCATCATAACATCCATTAAAATCAGGTCTGGACTGCCATTTTCATACTGTTGAATAGCCTCAACACCGTTTACTGCCAGCATAACATCATGATCTTCTTTTTCGAGTAAGCCCTTTAAGACGAGCCTATTCGTTGCATCATCATCGACCACTAATACTTTCATGTTATTAAAAAAAACTAACGTATTTCAAACAGTTTTTGAAAATTTGCGATATTGAGTATTTTCTTTATGTCTGGGGGACTACCTGCAATAATAATATCAGATGAGTCTCCTCCTGCATGCTCACGTAGCAGAAGTAACATTCCTAAAGCAGAACTATCCATATATTCCGTATTGCTCATATCCATTGTGTAAGTAGCATTCGGAGGCACATCTTTATAAGCATTTCTAAATTGTACATGATCATTAAAATTAAACCTCCCACTGATTGTAATCATCACATTGTCACCATCTATCTTACTCGTTACCGACATCGTGTTTTCTCCGTTATTACCGTTTGTATCTCAAGGTTTTATTTGATTTATGACCATTACCCACTCGTTTATCGGTTGCTCGACAAGTTGACTTGAAAGCAATTTATCTTAAACCTAGATTCCGCGGTTGACTGCCATGAGGTATCGCTAAGCGATTGATTATAAAATGAATAGCCCTGTTTATCGGATTCACTCAGAGGATGAACGCGCTATGCCGTGAATAGTCGATGAGTCATACCAAACAGAAAAAAAACAATTCAACAATCCCCATAAAACCATTATTAATATGGTGTTTTAATGAAATTCTTGCTTGCTTTTAGCAAAACCGTGAACTGCGTCAAAATCAAAAAGAATTATTGTGATACCAAGCGCAGTAAAAATTATCAGCTAGCGATAAAATTGCTTATGTATGAAAGGTTTTCTGGTAGCGAACTAAAAAATGAAAAATACAAAATGGCTTTTTCTCCTTCTCGCTTTATCCATTTTTTTGCCCAAGGTAACAGCAAGCGAATCTATTAATGAAGCCGCGAATAAAAATGTGTTAAAAGAACTATTGGAAAAAGCCGAAGTTCTTATTGCAAATAACCAATCTATAAGAGCATTCTCGCTGCTAAACCCCTTAGCGGAAACTAACGCGGGCAACCCTCAGTTTGACTATTTATTGGGTTTATCCGCATTAGAAACCGGAAAAACCAGCATCGCTATATTCGCTTTAGAAAGATCCGTAGCCATACACCCGAACTTCGGTGGAGCTCATTTTGAGTTAGGTCGGGCGTATTATCGAGCACATGAACTGCATCAAGCAAAAAGACAATTTGAAATATCTCAAAGCTTGCAACCACCGCGAGAATTGCAACAATTTATCACAGTTTCGTTGAAAAAAATCAATGCCAAACTGTATGAAAAACCAATTAATTTCGAGACCTACGTCACACTAAAAGGCGGATTTGACGACAATGTGAATTCAGCCACAGAAAATGAATCCTTTCTTGGATTAATATTAACCCAAGAAAGTAAAGCAACGCCTTCGGAGTTTATGGGCTTAACAATGAATAATACAGCAACATATTCATCTAACAAACGAACTGACATTTATCTTAGTGCAGCGATATTTGATAATCGATACAATCGAGCGTCATTTGTAAACTCGTCGGGTGCAATGTCCTCAATCGGAATGTCGTATAAGAGACTCAAATTTTCAACTAACACAAATATATCAGTCACCGCATTTTATCTGGGAACCGAATTTAATACCGGAATCATAAGATCGACTGCACAATGGAATTACTTTGCTTCGCCAACCATTAGATTCGGTACTAGCTCCACAATATCTTACTACACACATGCATCGAATTTTTCATTACGTGATCGCTACCAAGGATCAATCGAAATTAACACCAAATTTTCATACAAATTATTTATTCCATCTACCGCTTTATTGGCTGGATATATTGAATATGACGCGCCAAAATTGAAATCATCGCCGTATGAAAAAAATTCTTTACATACAAAAATCATAACAAACCATTTTTTAGGCGGGAAAAAACAATTTTTCACACAGATAAAATTATCTACTTCAAATTATAACAAACCATTTATTGGGACAATTCGCAAAGAAAAAAAAGCAAATTTTTCCAGTGGCATAAATATAATAATTAGAAAAAATTTAAGTATTATTCCACAAATAAAGTACATAAAAAATATTTCAACCGTTTCTCTATTTGATTACGACAGATTTTCAATAAATTTGTCTGTTCAATGGAAAATACAATAGGAGGTAGACCGAATGACTACCGAAAACCCAGTTTATTTTTTCCAAAACAACACAACTAAATTACAAACTATTTTTATGTTATTTATTTTATTCATTCCTATAACAGCCTATTCTGCTGCGGGAAAAGTTTTATTTTCTCTGGGTGGTGTACATATAAAAAATTCTGACTCGAAACAGATAAAACGACTTTATCGAGGTGATGATATTAATGAGGGAGACACAATTATAACATCAGAAAACGGTCAAGCCCAACTAAGAATGGCCGATGGTGGACTTATTGCCATCAGGCCAAATAGTCGATTTAGAATTGACATATTCACTTTTAATGAAAATATTGAAAATGACAGAACATTCTTCAACTTGTTAAAGGGAAGCTTTAGAAGTGTTACCGGGTCTATAGGTGAAGCAAATAAAAAATCGTATAAAGTTGCAACTCCAATCGCAACAATAGGCATTAGAGGAACAGACTATAGCGCACGATTGTGTGACGAAGACTGCAATAACGATAATGGGTTATATATTGGCGTTATGGCTGGCGGAGTTGTAGTAGCTAATGAAGGAGGCAGCGTAGAAATTGATGCCAGTGAATATGGTTATGTTCCAGACTTCTCATCTGAACCCCTGCTTTTAGATTCAGCACCTGGAGAGTTATTATTTGCTGCGATAAAATCAAATCAATCTGATTCCAATATTGCAGAAAAATCTATAACAAAAGACATCGTTAACAACTCCAAAGTAACAACATCAATCGCAGGCAAACAAGACTCATTCGTCAACCCCGAAAATAATCGTGTAACAAATAGCTCGGTATCAGAAGATATCATTTCAACGGTCAAATCAGATGATATTTTTGTTGATGACAAACTTGAAGAAGAGGTGTTAGTCAGAAATACTGAATCATCCGAAATACTCGCGCAATCAAATGAAACTGCCATTGAGGACAAAAAAAATGTTCTGTTAATCGTCTCAAATACACATTCAAAAGAAGATGCCTCTACTGAAGCCAGTATTAGTATTCCCCCTCCAAATGATTCTTCAACGGACGAATCCACTCCCAATATTATTATGCCACCGGTAATTTCTCAGAATAATATTGCAGTATCTAACAACATTTTTTCCAACAATGGTTTGAACATATCGAGTGCAGTATATTCCCGTAAAACGAGTGATTTTCAAATCGACACAAACCAACGACTCACTTCGTTCAAGATTAAAATATTGAACAGTGCTTTAATTACCGAAGAACAAACGGTGAGCATAGGAACTGCAAAAAATGCAGATAGTGGTTCAAATGCAGCTCTCGGAATTTCTTGGGGGCGGTGGGAATCTGGCAGCATGAAGCTATCAGACGGCACGACAGCATCCAACATCGATCTTACCCAAAATAAACTACATTGGTTGTTAATGGATGAATCAGCAGAGCAAATTACCTTGCCATCTACCGGTGTTGCACATTATGCAGTCATTGGCAATACCTCACCTACCGACAACTTTGGAAATATCGGCACACTTAACAGATCTCAAACCTCCCTAACCGCGAATTTTTCCAATCAAACGATATCTGCAGATATCAAGTTAGACATCAATGATCCTGATGCAACAAATTATGAAATCACCGCTCAAGCCATTAACGTTCCTATCAACAATGCAAACGCCACCTTTAGCGGCAGTATGACTACGATGTTTGCAAACACAGGCGCATCTGGCTCAGCCACCGGGCAGATTGATGGTGCATTTAGCGCACTAACCGATCCAACGAGCAATAATCCCGCTGGAGTTGGCTTAACTTATTCAGTCAACGATTCAGTCGAAGACTCAAATTTTGTAAACAACGATATTACGGTTAACGGCGCTATTGCTTTAGAAGTAGTGCAATAAAAGAGGGGTTGGGATAGTGATGAATCATTACAGGTATATATTGGCATTTATGATTTGCGTCTTATTAATTTGGCCAGGTCATTTGATGGCTGAGCAAAATGCTATCTCTGTTAAACATCGCTTGGTTTCAGTATTTTCGAAAGATGATTACACCAGCGCAGTTTATGAGATCACTATTATTAACAACACCTTGAAGAATTTTAACTCCGTCGTTCTCATTCCTCGTAGTATCGATATAATGAGTAACCCAACCAATCATATACTCGAAATCGGAAACTTACCCATTTCGAGTATGTACAAATCCTATTGGAGCTTTACGACTTACACAACCGCAAGCTCCGTTTCTCAAGACCCCATTTTAGTATTCGATTTACAAGCAAAAAACAGCACTCAGGATAATCTGAATTTCCCTATATTCAGCGAGATAGATGGAGGTTCACTATGAAAGCTCTGTTCCAATATAGTTTTCTATTCGTGTTTTGTTTTGCGGTAAATGCTGCTGAAACATTTATAATTTCGAAGAATGGAAGCGAATTGGGAAATGGTCCAAGCTATTCTCCCTCAATAAGCGCAAAGGCTAATAGAATCGTATTCGAATCTACTGCCAGAAATCTTATAAATGATGGGGTAACAAATAGAAACATCTATCTGCTTGACCGAACAACAAATAAATTCACTCGATTAAGTGTTTCAAATTCAGGGGATCCAGGAAATGCAAATAGCCTTCGGGCAGATATAGATAGCAATGGGACATTGGCAGTGTTCGAGTCTTTTGCAAACAATCTCACCGCTAACTCGGGAAGCAAGGGTAATATATTTTTAAGAAATATAACAAATAACATTACAACACTAGTGAGTAAAACCCATGATGGAAGCATTCCGAATGGGATAAGTTCGTTATCTCAAATTAGTGGTAATGGAAAATATATCGTTTTTCACTCCAGAGCTACAAACCTAGCGCCTAACGATAACAATCAATTTCGCGATATATTCATATTTGATGTAGTTAACAATTCGGTACAATTAATCTCATCCTCTCCTGATGGATCCAGCGCTAATGGGGACAGCAATTCTCCAAGCATCAGTGATGATGGCAGATACATCAGTTACATTTCTGTTGCGAATAACATTGACCCGATTGATGACAACAATAAGTATGATGTCTTTCTTTGGGACAGAGAAACAGGTACTTCTGAGTTAATCAGCAAAACCTTTGATGGCAGCCCTCTTGTCGCCAACAATAGAAACCCTTATATCAGTGGCAACGGAAAATACATTGCATTTATATCGGACGCTAAGAATTTAGTGGCTGGTACAAATGCAACATTTAGACATGTTTTTTTGTACAACAAAACTACCGATTCAATTATTCTCATCAGTAAATCCTCGGAGGGGATTCAAGCAAACAACGTTAGTCTAATACCCAAAATGAGTAATAACGGTCGTTTTGTGTCATATGTATCAAAAGCAAGCAACTTGGTCAGCAACGACTCAAACGATTCAAGCGATTTATTTGTCTACGATACTATCTTAGGTACCACCGAACGAGTCAGTTTGACTCACCAAGGGCAGCAACTGAATGCTAATATTGACTTCGTTAGCGCAATAAACGATAACGGGGAGATGTTGACATTTTCGTCTTCAGCGTCAAATTTGGGTTCGAATAATCACACCCAAATTAATCTTCGTGTGAGAGATACCATACCCAATATTCAGCCCGTCGCAAATGCGGGAATTGATCAAGTTTTATTGTGTAACGGCCTTACTACAAACATACAACTCGATGGTAGCCAATCAAACGATCCTGACTCTGAGCAGTCGTTGGCCTATACCTGGACAGGCACTTTTGGCAGCAATAACTTAATGAATCCAGTACTTCCGTTGGCAACCGGAATTCATAACATTAACTTACAAGTACGTGATAATTCGGATGCATTAGATTCAGATAATGTAATAATTTCTATTAACGACTATACACCACCCCAAATTCACACACCATCGTACATCATGTTAGAGGCCACTTCGTTACAAGGTGCCCACTACTTGGTGACGATCAACGCAACAGACAATTGCAGTATCCCTAACACCACTATCAGTATAAATGACTCGTGGTTTCCGGTCGGGTTTACCGATATAAATATGAGTGCAATTGATGCAAGTGGCAATGCCTCAAGCTTAACATCAACCATTCAAGTTGCTGATACGACACCTCCTATTCTTAGTACACCCGAAAATATTATTTCTGAGGCGACTAGTCTTGCAACCAAAATTAATATTGGCTCGGCGCAAGCAGAAGATATCTTTCCAGTAACCATTACTAATAATGCTCCAACTGCGTTGCCGCTTGGTCAAACACTCGTTACTTGGCATGCAACCGATAGCAACGGAAACACAAGTGTTGCTGTACAAGAGATAATCATTATTGATACTACCGCTCCTACTTTTACGATCATTGAAACTAAAAATAGACTTTGGCCACCAAATCGTAAGCTCGAGCACATGCTTAGCATTAATCGCTTAAAGGACATCGTTGATGAATCACCAAACCTAGACATCAACATTTCCACTAACCTGGATATTAAGAAACATCCTAGACGCCATCGGTACAATAAGCCATTTTGGGATATAAGAAAAACCGAAGATGGATGGGATATCTGGTTGAAAAAAACCAGAATTCCTCGATCAAATGAAAACTTAATATATACCATTGTAGTGACAGCAAGCGATGAATCTGGAAATATTAAATCAAAAACATATTATTATGAAGTAAAACACTTGCGAAAATATTCTAAAAAGCGCTCGCATAAATATGCCCACAAGCACCACAAAATGGAACAACATCATGTAAAGATTCGAAAGCATCATGGGAAAAAAAAGAAATCTTATAAAAGAAAATATAAAAAGCCCCATAAATATAATAATCATGGACAAGCGAAAAAAAAGAAACATAGAAGAAATGGTTAAAACAAAACCAATCACTCTCCGCGGTGATGAAGATGTTATCTGGCAAAAGTGTCATTACATAAGCAAAATACTTGGTTTATATGATTTCCTCATTTGTTAAACCTAAGCACCTATTTGCTATGCCCCTGCAATAATCCATAAATCATAGGGTTACCATTTATCACACATTATATTTTATAAAAAATACTTGATTTATACATTAGTAAACTGCTATGGTTTATCCGCCTTTGATGGCAATCACGTGCTAACTAATAAAATAGAGGGGAACACTCATGAGCCAGAATGACGGTCTAATTCATACCCACGATACATTGTTTGTAGTTTATCTAGCTGTTATGACGCTTGTATTAGGTATTATTGGCGTTAATATGGCCTAGGATTAGGGCATACCTTACTAAGAGGGTGTATTTGCCGCACCCTCTTATTATTCAATTCTTGCTAATATATTGGAGAGATAGAAAAGAACATAGTTTAACCAGTTTCCCCATTGAAAGCAGTTAATAAACTGCCCTTATCCCTTACCCATAAATATTCTATGGGTGCCTGCTTGCGTTCGAATCCTGCTGCTGCTAATGTTTGTCTTGCTACATTAATGTTTTAGTTTATAAATATCTAACAATTTTGAATAAAAGAGGTATACCCAATGGCAAAACAAAGAACTGACGTAAGCCAAGACGATACGATAATCGTGGTTTTCCTTATAGTAATAACTTTTGGACTTATGTTCTTAGGTATGGCGATGGGCTAAAATCCACTCGACATATTCACTCACGTATTGCATCGCGTTACGTGAGATATTATACACGTGATTTAAAAGCCGGTATTTATACCGGCTTTTTTTATGTCTTTATTCAGCTGATCTGAGACAAATTCATATTGATGATAATTACCACTTTAGAAGCGATTCTATAAATAACGCTTGCAGAGATTATTAAACTTGTTTATGTTACATCTTCAAGTAATTAACTTTATTATAGATGTTGATTATTTGTTCGAGTTATTGCTCACAGTTACAGGGCGCTCCCTTTGGGAGGGGAGCATTTGGGATGTTACTTTTTAGAGGAGTTCACATAATGCAAGTTCCATTGATCTTTTTTGGCGGTACTCTATTACTTTTCGTACTGCTACCTTTGGCTTCTGTTTAAGCGTTAAGAATAAACAGAATCAAAAAAGGGTGGCTTATTAGCCACCCTTTTTTTATTACCTTTTTTTATTATAAACTCCGCATTATTTCAACCCGCATACACAGTGCCTGCACTATATTACGCATCGAATTATTCTATCGCATGATCTGTTGATAGCTGAAGCAACAGCTCGTTTAACTTCGCAACATAAGATGCTGGATCGTCAAGCTGCCCACCCTCTGCAAGATTTGCCTGATCAAACAAAATGGATGTCCAATCATTAAATAAATCCTCATCCACTTCTTTATCGATTCGCTTAACTAATGGATGCTGAGGATTAATTTCCATGATTGGCTGACTACTTGGCACTTCGTGACCAGCTGCTTTTAACATGCGTTGAAGATTTACTGCCATATCTTCATCTTCTACGACTAAACAAGACGGGGAATCTGTAAGGCGATGAGTAATACGTACTTCTTTTACTTTTTCTCCGAGTGCAGATTTCATTCGCTCAGTCAGTCCTTGTATTTCCTCAGCCGCCTTTTCTTGTTCTTTTATTGCTTCATCATCTTCAATTTTGCCAAGATTTAAATCACCCTTTGCTACTGATTGGATTTTTTTACCATCAAACTCGGTCAGATGATTCATTAGCCACTCGTCAACACGATCAACGAGAAGCAGAACTTCTATGTTATTTTTCTTAAAAACCTCAAGGTGCGGACTGTTCTTCGCCGAAGTATAATTATCAGCAGAAATATAATAAATAGCTTCTTGCTGATCATTCATTCTTGCGACATATTCTTCTAAGGATACGTTTTGTTTTTCCGCATTATTATGCGTGGAAGCAAAACGAAGTAATTTCGCAATTCTTTCTTTATTCGCAAAATCTTCTGCAGGCCCTTCTTTTAACACATTGCCAAACTGTTCCCACAAGATCTCATATTTTTCTTTGTCATTTTTAGCAATGCCTTCCATTAAACCCAAAATTTTCTTAATGGATGCTCCACGAATTACATCAATATGACGATTTTTTTGTAAAATTTCTCGAGAAATATTTAATGGTAAGTCATCGGAGTCGACAATGCCTTTAACAAAGCGCAAGTATTCTGGCAAAATATGCTGAGCATCATCCATGATGAATACCCGTTTAACATAAAGTTTGATTCCTTGCTTACGCTCTCTATCCCATAAATCAAAAGGTGCACGTTTAGGTATGAAAAAAAGTGATTTATACGAGTGTTTGCCTTCAACAGAGGTATGAATATTGGCTAATGGCTCTTCAAAATCATGTGATACATGCTTATAAAATTCGGTATATTCTTCGTCAGTAATTTCATTTTTGGGCCTAGTCCACAGCGCGGAAGCTTGATTTACACGCTCATCTTCGCCTTTCTTTTCCTCATCATCACTTTCCATCAAAATCGGTAAAGCGATATGATCCGAGTATTTGCGAATAATTGATTTCAAGCGAAAATTATCAAGAAACTCATCTTCGTCTGCTTTCAGAGTTAAAATAACGTCAGTACCACGGGATTTCTTCTCAACTGTTTCCAACGAAAACTCGCCTTCACCGCTAGACTCCCAACATACTCCATGTTCAATGCCTAAACCTGCGCGCCGGGTTATCACTGTTACTTTTTCAGCGACGATAAACGAGGAATAAAAACCCACTCCAAATTGACCAATAAGCTGAGCATCTTTTGCTTGGTCTCCCGTTAAAGCATCAAAAAATTGTTTTGTTCCAGATTTTGCGATAGTACCGATATTACTAATGACTTCTTCGCGCGTCATCCCAATACCATTGTCTGAAATGGTTAAGGTCTTTTCATCTTTGTTAAAGCTGACATGTATTTGTAAATCATTGTCACCCTCATATAAAGCGTCATCGGTAAGCCCATTAAAACGCAGCTTGTCACAAGCATCGGATGCGTTTGAAATCAGTTCTCTTAAAAATATCTCTTTATTTGAGTACAACGAATTAATCATTAACTGAAGTAATTGCTTAACTTCTGTTTGGAAGCTCATTGTTTCTTTGTGTGTTTCTGCGTTGCTCTCAACGCTAGTCTCTGTATTGGTTTCTACTGTTGTCACTCTGTTCTCCTCTTGCGATATGTTAATCTCTTACCTATTAAAAATTCTGTAATCTTCTGTTAAATCAATAAAATAGCCTCTGTTTCTAACATCTTAATTGCTTATTAAGCCACTATCTCTGATAAACTCTCTGATATTAGCTTGTAAGGTGGGGCTTTTCTTCTTTATTTCAATGCCTTTAACTCGAATTTAGTGGCAGATGTAAATGTAAATATTACTTGGCATTCCAATGGACACCTCACATGAAGATTAATAATATTAAAACAAACCCTACTACCGATCAAAAGCCAGACACATCAGGTCTTGAACAACATCTTAATGACTAATAAGTCCATTTCAATACTTTTTGATGCAATGCACGCTATTACAGGCCCTTATGCGCGTGAAATACTCGTTAATTGGCCGGGGGGGCCGGAATTGTCAATAATTAACGCAGAACCGATAAGAAGACTTTGCAGGAAAACATCCAAATCCTAAGATGGCGCATGCCAAAGAATTGGCTCAAATCCAACTATCCCTCCGTCATCACCTAGGCACTGGAACTTTCAGAAAAATCGGTCTACTGTTAAACAATACCCAGTTTAAAGGAGGTGCTCAGTATGGCTAATCAATTTAAAGAGCTGTCAAGTTTTCTTATTTCTTCTAATGCTGCTTTTAAGTCTGGCAAGTTAGATAATTCAATAGTCAGTTTGAATGATCCTGCTACCAAGGTAATGACGGACTTACACTCTGTTATTATCCGTATTATTTCCCCTACAGATACTATCGATAAAGCCAATATGACAATGATTGCTCACGGCGTAAGGTTACTGTTTGTGCTTGATCAATTTGACAACTTGTTGGGCTTAATTACAACGACTGATATTTTAGGAGAAAAACCAATTCAGTATTTAACGGAACATGGAGGATCACGTGATGAGATTATGGTACAAGAAATAATGACGCCAAAAAAACGACTTGATGTATTGCATATGAAAGATGTGGAAAAAGCCTGCGTAGGAGATATTATCGAAACAATTCGCCATATCAACAGGCAACATTTATTAGTTGTAGAGCATCTAGAAAACACCCATACCGACTTCATACGTGGTATTTTTTCAACTTCACATATCAATAATAGGTGTCAAAGAAAAATCGAATTTTCTTCTCGTGCAACGAATTTTTCTGAACTTAAACTGGCAATTACTAGCAACGCATACTAAAAAGACAAAAAATATTCAGCGCGATAGTTCTGAAGTAGTGTAATTACTAGGATTAACGTTGAACCTAGATTCCGCAGTTGACCGCTATGAGGTATCGTTAAGCGATGGATGAGAAAACGAATGAGCTTGTTTGTCGAATTCACCCAGAGGATGAGCGCACTCTGCATGTCGTCCAACTGCGGATTCTAGGTTGAACCGAGAAAGAATACCGGAGTAAACAGCAGCGGATAATGCTCTTACACTTTATATGTTTATTATTTACTGATATATTAGAGTCCAAGTTTGATTTCTAATTAAGTCTTTACTGTGGATAATTTTATAATGAAGCCAGAACTTATGAGTAATGACTTATGCCCATTTGTGCAACGCTCTGTAATTACATTATTAGAAAAAAAAATTGATTACGACATCACTTACATTGACCTAGAAAAGCCCCCTAAGTGGTTTTTGGATATAACCCCTTCTGCAAAGGTCCCAATACTAAAACATAATGGGGGTATTTTATTTGAATCTTCTGTCATAAACGAATATCTCGACGAAATTATTTCGCCTTCTATGCACCCGACCGATTCTTTGGAAAAAGCCATTAATCGATCATGGATTCACTTTTCTTCCGACTTAATAGAAATACAAATTTTATTATCAATCGCAAATACCGAGGATGACTTTAAAAAATATCTTCAACTGTTAATACAAGACCTAAAAAATCTAGAAAAACACACATTAAAAAAACCTTTTTTCAATGGTAATCATTTTTCGTTAATAGATGCCGCTATCGCGCCGTTTTTTTTACGGCTTCGTCTAATGGAATCAAGAAGTCACCTTGGTTTTTTAAAGAACTTGCCAAATTTGCAATCTTGGTCTAAAGCACTTATTGCAAGACCTTCTGTGATAAATTCAGCGAGAAACGACTTTAATTTAAAATTCCATAACTACATTAAAACTCATTCTAAATACGCATCTTCAGTTTTTGCGAGGTAATATACCCATAGCGCGCGAAACTCCGGTTTTATTGCACACCTTCTTCATTCCTTAGCTAACTCGTATACTCCATAAGTTTCTTAGCTTCAACCTGTTGTTGCTCATTTCCTTCTTCTTCTACTTCACTTAATAATTCTTTTGCACCTGTTTTATCACCCATTTCTATATAAGCGCGTGCTAGATCCAATTTGGTACCTACTTCATCTGCAAGCAAGAACATAGATGCATCGTCCATGTCTTGAGAACCAAATTCAGACTGATAACCGAGATCAGAGAAAACATCAGAGATGCCATCATGCAAAGTACTTTCTGTTTTCGCTTCTGCTGCGGAAAATGACGCAGCCAAACTCTGTATATCTTCTTTGCTCGCTCGCTCTTCTTTGGTCAGCATTTTTTCCGGCGAGCTTTCAGAGGAATTATCGGGTGTGACTCGATTAGACTCTTGCGGTTCCTCATCAACAAATATTTTTGTTGCAGGTTGAATCATAATTTTTGATTCATCTGTTGTAGGCACATCAAATTCAGGAACAGAAATATTGTCGAAAGCTTCTGGGGTAATATCTTTTTCTTCCGAAGCACTACTATCAGCACTATTAAACAACGGATGCTCCGGACAAATATTTTTTGCAAAACTCAGTGCTTGTTTCCATAATATGTTAGCAGTATCACCGCCTAACGCAGCATAAAGCTCTTCAGCTGCTACAATAAATAATTCTTTATTATTACTTGCCGCATAGACTTCTAATAACTTTAGCTTTAACTGGTGATTCTCTGGACGCTCTGTAATCGCTTCAGATAATAATATTACGGCTTTATCGTATTTACCATATGCTATATATACATCCGCTTCTGATATAGGATCAATAGAAGACCCGCTATAATTATCAGAACCCCCTGGCACTTCAATAGTGTCGCCATCCGCAACAAGCTTTTTTTCTTGGTCATCATTATTTATACTTTTCGCTTGTGATTGTCGCCCAATAATCATATCCGAAATATCGGATCGATCACTGTCGGTAAATACTTGTTCTTTGTTTACAAAATTATTTTCAGAATCCGGTTCATCTACTTTCGGAACACGGCTTAAAGTAGTTTTTTTACCTCTTCTTAAAAGCAATATAAGCGATCCAAGTAAAGCAATCACACCAACACCAGTGCCCAGTACTAAGGGATCACTCCAAAGGGAATCAACGGATTTATCTTTTTCGGAAATATTTGAAACTGTCAGTTTTTGATTATCGGATGCAATATCTAGCTCAAGACTAGAAATATTGTCATTGAATTTTTTACTTTTGTTTTCTTGCAATAGCCGTAGCTGCTCATCTTTCAATTGGATTAAATTGCGTAGAGAAACCACTTGCCCTTCGATTGATTGCAGTCGATTTTGCAACACTTGGTTTTCTTTTTTTACAGCCTCGAAGGTTTCGCTCGCTAACGAATGCTCCTGACGTGCATTATTCAGTCTTGAATTATCCGTGCTCGCATCAGAAAATCGCTCGCCATTTGGAACCAGTAATGATAACCGAGCCTCCCTATCGAGACTAAATTTCGCACGAGATAAAGAAGCATCGCTAGTTTCATTTTTTAACCCTATCGCTTCACCGTTCGACGCTCTCCTATTTTGTCGCTCGCGCTTTTCTTGCATCCATATATTGTGATGCTTAGCCATAATAGCCAAGGCATCATCTGGCGAGATTGCGGTAATACTCTTTCTACTCTGCAATCTTAAAACCGAACCTTCTTTTAAATTATTCATGTTTTGGCGATAAAAGGCTTCCGGGTTTTCTAAATACAGCGCATAAATAATTTGCTCCAATGTTACCCCTTCAGGCATTATTTTTTCAGCGATTTTCCAAAGCGATTCATTTTTTTCAACAGGACCGTATAACAAGGGTGTTTGATTGGATTCTGATTTCGGAACAGATAACACATTTGAATGACTTTCGTGATCCTCAGCTTGTATTTCTCGTTGTTGCGACACAACTCGCTCCGTAGAGGGGGATGAAACCTGCTTTGCTTGATCATCCAGAAAAATAGGCTGGTCTAATAATGCGGTAAATTCTCTCAGCAAGCGCCCCCCAGGCCAGTTAATCTCTATAAGGAAATTCAAAAACTCTACTGAAATAGGATCACTTGAGCTTACTTCGATATAATATTGTTGTTTATCATCTTGTTTTACGGCGAAAACCAAGGTCTCTAACTGTTTGTTACGCTCAACCCCCAAACGTTTAAAGATATTTTCCTCAGCGAGCATGATTTCGAGCTGAGAAATCTGTGCTTCGTCAACATCTACTAAGGCTATGCTAGCTTCTAGTCTCTGGTTAATGAGACTGTTAACCTGAATATTACCCAGATCTAGCGAATGAGCAGGAAATGAATAAAACATTGTTAACAATGCTAAGAGGACAAAAAGAGTTTTTTTCACCGCTGCAACCCCCATTCGGATAGTATTCCGAATTAACGAGATCTTAACGAAATGATGAGCGATAATGTTATCCATTTTACAATAAATAATCCGCGTTACGCATCGACGAATTGCTCAAAAGCTGTGAATTGCTGCTCCACATGCGTGCAATTATTTCGATATAGGTGGTAAACCAATGCAACCGCAAATTGCCACGAAGAATCATCCATATTCCAAATAGACTCCTAGCTGTAAAATTAACAGCACATATGCAAGATTTAGGCTAAATACTTTTTGATCAATAACTCAGCAATTTGAATGCTGTTCAATGCAGCGCCTTTACGCACATTATCTGCAACCACCCATAGATTAAGGCCTCGGGGGTGTGAAATGTCTTCACGAATTCGCCCAACCCAAACGGGATCTTGACCCGCCGCTTCAGATATAGCTGTCGGATATCCGCCATCTTCGCGTATATCCATCACTTGCACTCCAGGTGCGTTTTCGAGCAAATCTTTTGCCATTAATGTCGTAATTTTTTCTTTCGTTTCAATATGCAGCGATTCAGAATGCCCAAAAAATACCGGGACACGCACAGCCGTGGGATTTACTTCAATGTGATCATCTGCAAATATTTTTTTTGTTTCCCACACCATTTTCATCTCTTCTTTGGTGTACCCATTATCCATAAACACATCAATCTGCGGTAGCACATTAAACGCAATCTGCTTGGGATAGACTTCTGACTTAACATCCTTAAAACTCAAAAGTGCTGCTGTTTGCTTAGCTAGCTCTTCTATCGCCTCTTTTCCAGTACCTGATACAGCTTGATAAGTCGCAACATTTATCCGCTCAATACCGACTGCGTCATAGATTGGCTTTAGCGCAACTAACATTTGAATAGTGGAACAATTGGGGTTAGCGATAATACCCCGCTCGGTATATTGCTCGATAGCTTGCGGATTAACCTCTGGAATAACCAGCGGGATGTTTTTGTCGTACCTAAAGTGAGATGTATTATCAATGACAATGCACCCAGCTTCAGCCGCCTTTGGCGCAAATATTTCAGAAATATGCCCACCGGCAGAAAATAAGCCTATTTGAACTTTTGAAAAATCGAAATCTGCCAAATCAATAACCGTAATATTTTTCCCATTAAACTGGATTTTTCTTCCTGCTGACCGACTACTTGCAAGCAAATAAAGCTTGCCCACCGGAAATTTGCGTTGCTCAAGTATGGATATCATCACCTCGCCAACAGCACCCGTTGCACCGACAATAGCCACATCATATTTTTTTATTTTATTGCTCATTCATGAATTCCTATAGTCATTAATCGGCGTCATTGCTCAAGCCACCACTACCTACACATTCGTGAGTGCTATTCTCCAGGTTTTGCTTCATTCCAGCTTCATGCCAGTACTCCCGCATCATTGAAGCAATAACTGCATCACCCATTTCTTCCGTACCAACTTTACGACTATCATCAGTATGTATGTCAGGCGTTCTTAGTTTTTCATCTAATACCGTAGCTACAGCATGCTCTACTCGATCCGCCAACGCCGACGCATCCAGGCTATATCTTAGCATCATAGCGACTGACAATATGGTCGCAAGTGGGTTTGCGATACCTTGGCCTGCAATATCGGGGGCTGATCCATGAATGGGTTCATACATACCTTTGTTATCAGCAGCCAAAGAAGCAGAGGGCAACATCCCTATCGAGCCAGTCAGCATAGCGGCACAATCAGATAAGATATCCCCGAACATATTAGTTGTAACGATGACATCAAATTGTTTTGGTGCCTTAACAAGTTGCATTGCCGCATTATCCACATACATGTGAATTAACTCTACATCCGGATAATCTTTTGCAAGCTCAGTCATCGTTTCGCGCCATAATTCAGTACACTCCAAAACATTGGCCTTATCAATAGAGCATAGTTTTTTATTTCTTTTTTGAGCAATTTGAAATGCCGAACGGCCAATACGTTTGATTTCGGTTTCATTATAAACGAGGGTATTAAATCCTTCTTTATCCCCATTGTCTAAAACTCTAATTCCTCTCGGCTGTCCAAAATATATTCCACCTGTCAGCTCTCTGACAATCATAATATCAAGCCCAGATACAATTTCAGATTTCAAAGATGAGGCCGCGGCAAGCTGAGGATATAATATCGCAGGACGCAAATTTGAAAATAGCTCTAATTCAGAACGCAAACCCAGCAAGCCCTTTTCAGGCCTCATGGAAATATCCAAGGATTCCCATTTAGGCCCACCCACAGCACCTAATAATATCGCATCACATTCCCTCGCGAGTTTTAGCGTTTCCTTAGGTAATGGGCTACCGAGAGCATCAATTGCAGCACCACCGATGTGGGCATATTCCAGCTCTATATCCAATTCGAGTTCTTGCTTAAGGCATTTAAGAACCTTGGTAGCTTCCTCGACGATTTCCGGGCCAATGCCATCACCGGGTAATACGAGTATTTTTTTTGTCATGTTCATCCCATTCACTAAATTTTCAAATTGGAATCTTGCTGCGATTTGCCGTTCAGAGATCGTTAAATAACCACGGGGATTCTACTTTTTTGCGTGCTTCATATTTTTTTATTGCGTCAACATAGCGCAATGTTAAAGCAATATCATCTAAACCGTTTATCAAGCAATCTTTGCGAAACGGATCAATGTCAAATTCAATTATTTTATTCCCCTTAGCCACTATTTTTTGCGCAGGTAAATCAACGGTGAGGCTATAACCTATCTGCGTAAACGTGCTTGCAAACAAATCATCTACAATCGATGCATCCAAAACGATAGGAAGAATACCATTTTTGAAACAGTTGTTATAGAAAATGTCTGCAAAACTAGGTGCAATAATGACCTTAATTCCGAAATCCTCTAATGCCCATGGCGCATGCTCGCGACTTGAACCACAGCCAAAATTTTCCCTTGCAAGCAATATACTCGCGTTTAGATAACGCGCCTGGTTCAACACAAAGTCTGGGTTCAATTTCCGATTCTGCACATCTTGGCCAGGCTCCCCATGATCCATATAACGCCATTCGTCAAACAAATTCGGACCAAACCCAGAACGTTTTATAGATTTCAAAAACTGCTTAGGGATAATCGCGTCTGTATCGACATTAGCCCTATCCAGCGGTACCACAATGCCTGCTAACTGAGTAAAAGCTTCCATTATGTCATGCTCCCAATTTTTTCACGAATATCCACAAAATGACCTGCGATAGCAGCTGCAGCAGCCATTGCAGGGCTTACCAAGTGGGTTCTTCCCCCTTTTCCTTGACGACCTTCAAAATTCCGATTTGATGTTGCAGCACATCTTTCACCCTCCTCCAATCGATCAGCATTCATCGCGAGACACATCGAGCAACCCGGTTCACGCCACTCAAAACCTGCTGCCTTAAATATGATGTCTAAGCCCTCGCCTTCTGCTTGTTTTTTTACCAAGCCAGAACCCGCCACGACCAATGCTTGCTTAATATTTTTCGCTAATTTTTGACCTTTAACAATCTTCGCAGCAACACGCAAATCTTCAATCCTGGAGTTAGTACACGAACCAATAAACACTGCATCAATTCTGATATCTCGTATAGCAGTGTTCGCTTCTAAGCCCATATAATTGAGCGCCGCCAGCATACTTTCGCGTTTAACGAGATCACCAACCGCCATAGGGTCAGGTACTTTCGAATCGATATCTACCACCATTTCAGGCGATGTTCCCCAAGTGACCTGCGGCTTAATTTCTGTTGCGTCAATTTCAACCACACGATCAAATTTAGCATCTGCATCACTGTGTAAATCTTGCCATTGCTGAATAGCCTGCTCCCATTGGGACTTTTTGGGTGCATAAGGGCGTCCTTTAACATATTCGATCGTCTTGTGATCAACCGCAATAATCCCTGCCCTAGCACCCGCCTCGATAGCCATATTGCACACCGTCATTCTACCTTCCATCGACAGCGCTGTTATTGCATCTCCGACAAACTCAATGGTATGGCCTGTGCCACCTGCCGTTCCAATGCGCCCAATAATGGCTAAGACGATATCTTTTGCACTCACGCCGTCAACGGTAAAGCCATCAACCTTGATTTGCATATTTTTTGACTTTTGTTGCATGAGACATTGAGTTGCGAGTACATGCTCGACCTCCGATGTTCCGATGCCAAAAGCTAAGGCGCCAAATGCACCGTGTGTAGCAGTATGAGAATCCCCACACACGATGGTCATACCCGGTAATGTGGCACCTTGCTCAGGCCCCACTACATGCACTATTCCCTGACGAATGTCATCCATAGGGAATTCGATTATATTGAACTCACGGCAGTTTTGATCTAATGTCTCAACTTGCAGTCGTGAAATTTCATCCGTGATTCCCTGGCTTCTATCGGTAGTCGGAACATTATGATCCGGTGTGGCTAAATTAGCGGCCGTGCGCCAGGGCAATCTTTTGTTCACACGTAACCCCTCGAACGCTTGGGGTGATGTCACTTCATGTACAAGCTGACGATCTATATAAATGAGTGAAGTGCCATCATTTTCCTGACGCACGACATGCGCATCCCATAATTTGTCATAAAGTGTTTTTCCGTTCATTTTCTAATATTCCTCAGAGTAAGCCCAATTTAGCGAAATTGGATCTTGCGGCTACGATAAAAGCAAGTATCGCTATTTTACCTAATATCTTTTCATTACTTCAATTCATATTTATAATAGGAAACCATTCCTAACAGGAATACCAATAACTCAAGGATTTGAACATGGATATTGCTAATTTGAGTGCATTTATCGCAGTCTCGGATACAGGATCGTTTTCTGCAGCAGCAGATGATTTATTCATCACTCAGTCTGCGGTGAGTAAGCGAATATTCAATCTAGAAGCCTCGCTCAATCAAAAACTGTTTGATCGAATTGGTAGGTCATGTCGCTTAACCGCCGTTGGCGAAGCGTTGCTACCCAAAGCAAAGCTGGTTTTAGACTCCATCAGCGAAGCTAAAAAAGCGGTAGACAAGTTTTCAACTGAAATTGCAGGGAAATTAAACTTCGGAACAAGTCATCATATTGGTTTATACCATTTGCCTCCGATACTAAAAATTTTTACTGAAAACTTTCCTAGCGTTAATGTCAATATATCATTTTTAGATTCGGAAGCCGCTTGCGAGCAGGTTCTTTCAGGTAAGCTAGAATTTGCGATTGTTACCCTGCCAAATAAACCCATAGACAACTTAGAGCAAACCCCGATGTGGAATGATAAATTGTGTTTCGTCATAAAACCCGATCATCCATGGACAAATGAAGAACCGATTTCTCCGTTACAATTGGCCGATCAGCCCGCCATATTAACCAGCCAAAGCACCTATACACGCAGAATATTAGACGCTCAATTTAAGCAAAAAAATATTACGTTACAATCCGGGATCGCGACAAACTATCTGGAAACAATAAAAATGTTGGTAGGAGTCGGACTGGGGTGGAGCGTGTTACCTGAGTCAATGTTAGGTCCTGAAATAAGCCCCTTTAAGGTCAAGGGTATTGCAATTGCTCGAAAGTTAGGGATAGTCACTCACAAACAAAGAACGCTATCTAACGCTGCGAGCGCATTCATGGAAATTAAACCACATTAACACAAGGGTTTTTATCCATTAACCTAGAATCGCAGTTGGTCGGCATGCAGACGACTGCATGGATGCAGGAGGTAGAACACCAAAAGTAGGCGCTCTTAGGCGACGCATGGAGCAGTTATCGAGTGCGCTTATAAGTGCGCTATTCATGGCGTAACGCACTCATCCTCTGAGTGAATTCGACAAACCACCTCATTCGTTTTTTATTCAGCCGCTTAACGATGCCTCACAGCGGTCAATTGCGAAATCTAGGATTAATGCTGCCGTACTGGTGTATTAATTGAGACCCCTTTGCAAATCTCTGACTAATTCATGAATCAATGGCTAGACTAAAATCTTCTAGCTCTGTGGCCTAGAATTAATCAGAGCGTCCTTAATAATCGTTGTCTAGTCTTGGAAAATCGATATCTTGAAAATCTTCGATTTCATCAAAATACTCTTCCATGTTGGTGTCCCATTCATCATCGATCTGTATGGATTTAGGCTCTTTATACGCATCATCCATACGGACGGAGTCATTCATATTTTCAAGTTTTCTCTTACCCGCACCCGCATACTGAGCATTTTCAATGGTTCTAGCCATTATTATCACCTGTGTTATTAGCGTTAAATGTATTTACATACCGAACTAATGTTTTAATCGTCTGGACTCAAATTAAATTAACCAAGAATAAAAGAAAAAATGTGAATTAATTCACATAAAACTGGAAAAGCCAAAATCAGCCGAATTTGCCCTGCAAAACCAGATAATTCAACTTATCTAAGTTCACAAAAATCACGAGGGAAGACATCAATGGCAACGGATGAGCCATCCAGCAAATTTTGTTTCCGAAGGCGGAATATTCAGTAACAAATGCAAAGCTATACTCGTAGCGCACGCATAATGATCACTGATAATGTAAGAAGGGAGCTAATTTATTTCGAAGGAATGAATATTTGGAATCGCGTTCAAGCCATTATCATGACAAAGCTCGATTACTTCGGAAAGTAATAAGTTTAATTGTTTTTTTTCGTCTTTGTGGTACATATTTTGGTTGGGATATGCGTAGTGAGCCTGTTGACAACGATGACCTTGATAAGAAACCACTTCCGCTACTCTAGCATCGTGATACATCCGCACTTGAAACACAGAAGCCTTTATAAAAGGACTTTCAATATTCTGATTAATATCAAAGCTTAGCAACGTTGTATATCTTGTACGCTCGCGTATGTGGACTTTTAAGCCGTAAGCAGGAAGCCCATAGTTATTTTTTTGCATTTCTATAATGACTAACTCAGGCATTATCGCCAGTAAATTTCGATAATTTTGCTCATAAAGCTTTTGGCAATTCTTTAAATGGGGTTTCAATAACATTGTTATACCTGTTTCAAATCTAACTAAATTTGCGCTAAGAATCTATCACCCATTCTTTCATGCGTGCGCGTAACCGTATCATCGCTTGGCTTAGTAGTTGACTAATTCGCGATTCACTCACACCTAATACTGAACCGATTTCCCTAAGATTTAGCTCAGAGTCATAATAAAGTGTAACCACCATTTTCTCCCGCTCGGGTAAGCCAGATATTGCTTCTTTGAGCTTTTTCTTAAAACGTTCGTCTTGAATCTTATCGAGAGGCGTACTCCGCGCACCATCCCGTATTCCCGCGTCAAGCGTATCTTCATTGACCCCTAAATCTTCAAAACCGAACATTCTCGCAGTACTCGCATCTTGCAGTATCTTATAGTATTCGCCCAAGGTAATATTAAGTGCTTTAGCGACTTCATCATCACGCGCATCTCTACCCGTTTCTCCTTCGATTTTACGCACAACCTGTGCTAATTCTCGCGTTTTTCGATGGACTGACTTAGGAGCCCAGTCATTTCGTCTTAATTCATCTAACATTGACCCGCGAATGCGAATCCCCGCATAGGTCTCGAAACTAGCGCCTAATTCTGCCTTGTAATTCCGTGACGCTTCAAGCAAACCGACCATACCAGCCTGAATTAAATCATCGACAATAACCGACGCGGGCAATCGAGCCATCAAATGATACGCGATACGCTTAACTAAAGGCGCATAATTTTTGACAAAATCATTGGAAATCTCACCATCTTTTAATTGCTTATAAGGTTTTGAGGGCATTGGAAGAACCGCCGTATTATTCTCGTAAATGGGTTGAGTGCATAATCTATGTACACAAGCATTTCGACATAAAACCGACGAACCTTTAGTTTATTCTTTCACTTAACACCTTATATAATTGATTAACAAAGAAAAAGCCCTTTCATTCCATAGAATGAAAAGGCTTTTAGATACTTCCCAATACTCACAGCTCCGAGATCGTACAAACACCGTTATTAGCTATAGGGTATCTCTGTATTTATTAGATCAACGCAACGGTGCTCGCTTGAGGGCCATCCATGCCTTGCTTTTCGGCAAATCGCACCGAAGCTCCTATTTCCACTTCTGCAATATCCTGATTGATCAAACTATTGGTATGAAAATAGATTTGTCGACCGTCATCAGTCGTCATAAAGCCATATCCCATATAAGGAAAGATTTCAGTGATTGTAGCGGTTGGAATGACGTGATGGGTCTTTATTTCTCCTCTACGTTTACGCGCAAAATTTTGAATTTGTCGTCTTGCAGCATCAAAGGCATCACGAATAGCAATATAGATACCTTGGTTAGGCTCTCTTTTCACGATGAGTTCTGATCCAGGGACACTAATTACAATTCTAACATTATATAATACTCCCTGATTTTGGTGCTTGTGTGGTGTCTCAACCATAACGCGACACCCAATGATTTTGTCATAAAAAGTCTCTAGTTTGTTCGCTTTTTGCTTAATCATGTCTGCAGCGTTTTTCGGTAAGGAAAGTTTTCGCGTTGTTATTTGTAACGGAAGCTTCACAAATGATCTCCTCTATAATTATAACTCTTAACGAATCCTGAGATTAGATTTTACCCCAAGAACACCACGAAAATTTAATGTGTATATAACACTCCTTTTATCTTAGTATCCATTTGTCCTGCTTGCATTTTCGATTGGCGTACTTACTACAATAATAGTCCATAAAAAAGATACAAATACTTTTTTTTAATGATACGTATTAATTTTTTTTCTCCCTAAAAGGCCTGTTTTTGCGTAAAAAACAACACCTATCTTTGAAAGATTTGGCACATAAAAACTTCAGCCCAATTCCCTTTGCAAAATGCTTGAGAGCGTCATTAAATTGTCTAACCCAAGCACGAAATGCGTAACTAGAGTCAACAAATTTTCGCATTTTTTTGCGTATTATGACTCCAAGTACCTAACCAGTATTGGTTTATCAACTAATATAATCGACGATATAGAGCCTACAGCACGATTTTATTCTCTTGGCTTATATCTTGCTCGCTAAATTAGAATATCATTGAGTGGTTTTTAGTTTTTTTTCATGCACTTAACTGCATTAACCACAGAATTGGCGGTAAATGTTTGCCGCATTTGAGTAAGTACAAACACTCATTAGGAGGCAAATCTGATGAGCATATTCAATCATTATCAAACACGTTTTGATGCAGCCAAAGAAGAAGAATATTCCATTCAGGAGTATCTTACGCTTTGCAAGTCTGATTCCTCTGCATATGCTACCGCAGCGGAAAGAATGTTAGCTGCTATTGGCGAACCAGAAATTATTGATACAAGAACAGATCCACGGCTGAGCCGATTATTTTCCAATCGCATGATAAAAATTTATCCGGCATTCAAAGATTTTTACGGCATGGAAGACGCGGTGGAAAAAATAGTTTCTTATTTCAAACACTCGGCACAAGGCTTAGAAGAGAAAAAACAAATTCTATATTTGTTAGGCCCTGTTGGTGGTGGAAAATCTTCGTTAGCAGAAAAGCTGAAATCACTGATGGAAGTAACACCGTTCTATGCCATCAAAGGATCCCCCGTCAATGAATCTCCTCTGGGACTTTTTTCCGTAGAAGAGGATGCCGAAATTCTTGAAGAGGATTATGGCATACCACGTCGCTATCTAAATGGAATGATGTCACCCTGGGCTGTAAAAAGGTTGCAAGAATTTAATGGCGATATTACCAAATTTAAAATTGTTAAGCTCAAGCCATCAATACTTTTGCAATCGGGAATTGCCAAAACCGAACCTGGCGATGAAAACAACCAAGATATTTCTAGCTTAGTAGGTAAAGTAGATATCCGAAAACTAGAAGAATATGCACAGGATGATCCTGATGCTTATAGCTATTCAGGAGGACTATGCTTAGCTAACCAAGGTCTATTAGAATTTGTCGAGATGTTTAAAGCACCGATTAAAGTGTTACATCCTCTGTTAACCGCAACTCAAGAGAGTAACTATAAAGGCACTGAAGGATTAGGTGCTATACCATTCGATGGAATAGTCCTTGCTCACTCCAATGAATCCGAATGGCAAACATTTAGAAACAATAAAAATAATGAAGCATTTCTTGATCGAATTTATATTGTGAAAGTCCCTTACTGTTTACGGGTAGCCGACGAAATCAAAATTTACAATAAACTTTTGCGCGAAAGCTCGCTTTCTCAAGCCCCATGCGCGCCCGATACACTCAAAATGATGGCTCAATTTGCCATATTATCTCGCCTGAAAGAGCCCGAAAACTCGAATATTTATTCAAAGATGCGAGTCTATGATGGAGAAAATTTAAAAGATACTGACCCCCATGCAAAATCTTATCAAGAATATACAGATTTTGCCGGTGTTGATGAAGGAATGACAGGTTTATCGACTCGCTTCGCGTTTAAAATACTATCACGAGTGTTTAATTATGATAACTCGGAGATAGCAGCAAATCCGGTTCATCTTCTCTATGTATTGGAACAGCAGATAGAACAAGAACAATTCTCTTCTGAAATTGAAGAGCGTTATTTGTCATTTATCAAAGGATATCTCGCTAGGGAATATGTGGGATTTATTGGGAAAGAAATACAAACCGCGTATCTAGAAAGTTATTCAGAGTATGGTCAAAATATATTTGACCGCTATGTCACCTATGCAGACTATTGGATTCAAGACGAAGACTATCGTGACCCAGATACCGGGGAAATATTTAGTCGATCCGCACTAAATGAAGAATTGGAAAAAATAGAAAAACCAGCAGGAATCAGCAATCCTAAAGATTTTAGGAATGAGATCGTAAACTTTGTTCTGCGAGCAAAAGCCGCAAACAAAGGAAAAAACCCTAGCTGGACAAGCTATGAAAAACTCAGAAATGTCATAGAGAAAAAAATGTTCTCTAATACGGAAGAACTTTTACCCGTTATCTCATTTAATACAAAATCTTCCTCTGATGATAAGAAAAAGCACGATGACTTCTTGCAACGTATGTCAGACAAAGGCTACACCTCGAAACAAGTACGTTTACTTTGTGATTGGTATTTACGCGTACGCAAGTCTTCATAAAGGTTGACACTGTGTACAGACTTGTTGATCGTCGTCTTAATGGGAAAAACAAAAGTGCAGTAAATCGTCAACGTTTTATTCGGCGCTATAAAAACCAAATTAAGAAGGCGGTCACTGACGCCATTGCAAATCGAAGCATCACTGACGTAGACAGTGGTGAAAAAATCTCAATTCCTGCAAAAGACATTTCTGAACCGACTATATATCATGGCCAAGGCGGCCAACGAGATATTATCCATCCTGGAAATCATGATTTTGTACCCGGCGATAAAATACCGAGACCAAGAGGTGGCAAAGGAAATGGACAAGGAAATAAGCCGTCGAATCAAGGTGAGGGTGCTGATGACTTTGTCTTTGAACTCAGTAAAGAAGAGTTCATGGAGTTTTTCTTTGAGGATCTTGAACTTCCAAACTTGGTTAAAACAAAACTTTCCACGATATATGAAAAAAGCAAATCCAGAGCGGGATTCACTACATCAGGTGTACCTACAAACATTAATATTCTGCGTTCAATGCGTAGTGCCCAAGCTCGCAGAATTGCACTGCGCAATCCCTATAGAAAAAAAATAATCGAAACAGAAAAAGAGCTAGAATTGCTATTAGAATCGTCTTCCGAAGACGATTTACCGGTCATTCAATTAAGAAAAAAAATTGAAGGTCTAAAGAGGAAACGAGATGCGATTCCCTTTATCGACACTTTTGATTTACGGTATAACAATAGGGTCGACATCCAAAAACCAACAACCCAGGCAGTCATGTTTTGTCTCATGGATATATCGGGGTCTATGGATCAAAAAAAGAAGGATATGGCTAAAAAATTCTTTATTCTTCTCTATCTATTTCTAAATCGTAATTATGAAAAAATTGAACTCGTCTTCATATCACACCATACTATCGCCAAAGAAGTATCCGAAGAAGACTTTTTTTATTCTCGCGAAACAGGTGGAACAGTTGTATCGAGCGCATTACACTTAATGAAAAAAATCGCACAAGAACGATACTCGGAAGAGGAATGGAATATTTATGCTGCCCAAGCATCAGATGGTGATAATTGGCATGATGACTCCCCGTTGTGCAAAAAGCTCTTGGAAGAGGACATTATGCCATTAGTACAATATTTTGCATACGTAGAAATAACCCCGCAAAACCACCAAAGCCTGTGGTATGAGTATGAAAAAATAGTATCGACTTATCCAAATTTTGCGATGCAGCAGTTACACGATGTCGCAGACATTTATCCTGTTTTTCGGGAACTCTTTAGCAAAAACAATGAAACGTAGAACGTTATATGACACACAAGCCAATATCTGAAACATCTGAGTGGACCTTCGAGTTGATTGAGCGATATGACCAAGAAATATCGAGGATTGCTCGGAAATTCAAGCTCGATACCTATCCAAACCAAATAGAAGTTATAACCGCAGAACAGATGATGGATGCGTATTCCTCAGTTGGAATGCCGGTGGGTTATAGCCACTGGTCTTTCGGTAAGCAATTTATGGACACGGAGAAAAAGTATCGTCGCGGAGAAATGGGCTTAGCCTACGAAATTGTTATAAACTCGAATCCATGTATATCCTATTTAATGGAAGAAAACTCGATGATGACGCAAGCACTTGTGCTTGCACATGCAGCTTATGGACATAATTCATTTTTTAAAAACAACTATTTATTTAAACAATGGACTTCCGCAGATGCGATTATTGATTATCTCGTATTTGCCAAGGACTTTGTGACTGACTGCGAAGAAAAATATGGCGAAGTTGCAGTCGAAGAAATATTGGATTCCTGTCATGCGCTAATGAACTACGGAGTTGATCGATATAAACGGCCCCACCCTGTGTCCATGAAAGAAGAACAAGCAAGGCTCAAAGAACGAGAAGTTTATATGCAGTCTCAGGTTAATGAGCTATGGAGCACGTTGCCTAGACGAGAAAATGAGAAAAAAGAAAAAATAGTTGATCGTTTCCCAGAAGAACCTCAGGAAAACATACTCTACTTTATCGAAAAAAATGCCCCTCTACTAGAACCTTGGCAAAGAGAAATCGTACGCATAGTCAGAAAAATATCCCAATACTTTTATCCACAAAAACAAACTAAAGTGATGAATGAAGGTTGGGCAACATTTTGGCACTATACGATTTTAAATCAACTCTATGATGAAAATCTCGTCACTGATGGTTTTATGATTGAATTCCTCAAGTCACATAGTAATGTAACTTACCAACCCGATTTCGACTCACCCCACTATAGTGGAATAAACCCCTACTCGCTTGGATTTTCGATAATGAGTGATATCAGGCGAATCTGCGAACACCCTACCGAGGAAGATACAAAATGGTTTCCTGATTTAGTAAACACAGACTGGATCGATACTTTGGACTTTGCCATGAGAAATTTTAAAGATGAAAGCTTTATTTCACAATATTTGTCACCTAAAGTGATACGCGACTTAAAACTGTTCGCTGTTCTAGACAATGACAAAAATCGCAATATCGAAATATCTGCAATTCATAATGATGAAGGCTATCAACAAATTCGCACATTACTTGCGGATCAATATAATCTAGGAAGCCAAGAACCTAATATTCAGGTGTATAATGTAGACATGCGTGGCGATCGCGCATTGACCTTACGCCACCAACAATACAACCGTAAACCACTTGCTGCAACTGTCGATCAGGTAATAAAACATCTCACGCGACTATGGGGGTTTACGGTACGCCTAGAGACCGTT
The DNA here is from genome assembly GCA_964636675.1 of uncultured Ectothiorhodospiraceae bacterium. Lineage (GTDB taxonomy): Bacteria > Pseudomonadota > Gammaproteobacteria > S012-40 > S012-40 > JALUUH01. The sequence continues at coordinate 8,142 of CAZWUO010000001.1, read as the reverse complement.
ACCGAGGATAACGCCGTTGAATTAACCCATGAACAGAAAAAAGAGATTGCGGCTTAACGATGCCGCATCGTGGTCAACTGCGGAATCTAGGTTAAACTTAGTCAGAATCAAGAAAAGGATTTTTTTTGCTACGCAAGGAATCTGGTTTAACCGATTGATGTAATATACGTGCACCGTCTGCTTTGAACCTTAATTTACGCGTGGCTCTCTTCTCTAGTCCCTCATTATGTGATCTTAAAAACACCCCCACCAAAAAAGAAAAAATAAGTGCATTCGCAGGAATTCTCAAATTATAATCAGTAAGACTATGTAACATCATTAAAAAAATACCTATGCCGCAACCCATTTGTAAATAGTGAAAATCACCCCAGTGTTTATTGTTAAATAAACGAATAAATTGTCGCAAAATAACGAAGCAAAATAAAACAAACAATAAAATGGAAAAAATACCTAATTCAGTCATCCACTCCAAATAATCATTGTGGGCGTGATTAATAAAATGACTAATGCTATCTGGCTGAAAGCCCAATAAAACGGATTGATAGGTTCCCGGTCCACTGCCTAACGGGAAATAGGTACTTATAGCGTCAAACGTTGCACTATAGATCGTCCATCTACTGTCCAGCAACGGGTCTTGCTCCGCAAATCGTTGAAAAATAGGCATCAGGCCAATTTGCGCAGCAATAACAATGACCAGCGTCACTAATACTGCAATACCTCGAAATCCTCGTTTCTTATTAATTTTTGGTGCCAACAATATAGCGGATAACAGGATACCTAACATGACGAGGGCTATACCTGTTCTAGAACGCGAAAAAACCACCCCTAAGATCAGCAATAAAATAACAATACCTATCCCCGCAATTATCAATGCGTCACTATCAGCTAAACTCGCAAGCCTAATTCGCCAATGCCGCAGTCCTTCTTTACCGATTCGGCGATTAAAACGCATTGCCCAATAAGCAATGGAAAGCGGTAAAATCATCTCAAGCAAGCCCGAAAAATGATTCCGATTTGGATAGGTACCCACTGCATTATTACTATGGGTCTCAATGCCCAAGCGAATCCAGTGATCAACAGCTGTACTAAATTGCAGAAGCCCTATAATCGCTTGAAACATTGCTAATAGGATTAAGCACTTGATAATATTTAATAGCTGCTTTTGATTAAAAATAAAGCAGCTCAGAAAAATCGCGATGATGGGTAACAACGCGAGATAAGATTGCTCAGAAGAAAGAGAATTTATTGATATGCTATGAAATAAAACCCTCTCACCCTCTAATAAACGAAGCACTTCATAAAATCCTTCTCTGCCAGGGAGGGCTGCCCACCAATCAATAGGCAAGGGTATTAAGTAGATCAGCGGTATTAAAACAAAAGCAACTAAACCATAACGTAAAAATTTCGGCATCGAGGACAATTGTTTCCGCTGAAAAAATATTAGGAATAACAAGGCTATTCCCAACAATTCAATAAACATAAGAGCGATGGGACGGTTACCACCGCGAAACAGAGGCGCTGTGAGAAGAAGAATAACTAAACCAAAAGAGTATCGGCTTAGTTTTGCAGACTCATACACTAAAGAATATTCTAAGTAACGACTTGTATTTGGCTCACAACTTATTCTGGACTAATCGGTTCAGGCCGCACAGTACCACCACCACCTGCAATGGTTGAAAATAGTACAGCACCGGTTAAGGTTGCAGGAATTGCTAGTTTCGCTGCAATCCCTGAAAAAAAACTCTGATTTTCCGGTAATATTGCTCCATCTTCACCAACGGAATTTTCTTGGTCTTCAGATGCTTCCCCTGTATCCAAGCCAGTTGCAGAGTTAGGTTCATCCAAGCCGATCGCTGCGACTAATTGAGGCCCTTTGGACGTAATCAAACTGGAGTTTTTTGCGCATAGATCAGAGTGATTTAACTCAAAGAGTTCATTGGCATTTAACCGCGCTGCACAATCACTACCTTGTAATAATAATGCCGAAGAATTTTCAAGCACATAAATTTGATCACCTTTTTCTAATTCCATCCCTGTATTCACTTTTACAAATACACCTTCATTATTGAGCATTACCAAACCAATTATTTCTCCAACGGTCACTTTTTCAGCATTAGCGATACCTATCGATGCCGTTAACACCAACAAAAAAGCACATATCCATTTGTTTTTCATCATATTTAACCTTTAAACAATTATCTATTTGGTCGATGCACTTGAGCGATCGATAAATCATCAAACCAAAGAGCACCTTTTATTTTATAATCTGATTTATTCTTTCCATTTGAGACGAGTCTTATTTCTTGAGCATTGCATTTTTGCTCAGGAACCTTGAATTCTACCTCAAAAGACTGCCAATGCTCCATCCCGTTAAAACGAATACTTTGCGCCAATAGTGATTGCCCTTTACAACTTATGCGCCAATTAATTCCTCGATTGCTCGTTAAACCATCTTTCTTAACTTTTCCTTTAAAAAGATAACTGCCCGGTCGTAAGAGAGTAATTTGCAGAACATGATAAAACGGAACGGGCTTGTTTAAGAACGTGATTTTTAGAGCCTTCTTGCCACTGCTAGCGCGCACCCGTGTTTGTTCTATTTTTGCCGCTTTATTCTTGTAGGCATGCCAATAAAATCCGTAATAGCTAAATTCATTTTCAAACCCACCATCGTATAAATAACCTAAAGATTTCCTTTCTTTTTCATCCAAACCTGACAACCAAACCATATAGGCTTTTTGCCATTTATCATGTTTAAATAGAAAATTGAGATATTGCTTGCGAACCCAAGGCTTGACAGGCTTGGCAGACTCCAATCTTGCAGCGTATAACACATCTACAATATCAATATTATCGTTTTGCTTGATCGCGTAAGCAAAAAATCTAGGCCACCATTTTTTTCCAGCCCTCGATGCATTAATCACCGCATCTCGCATTTCTTTATGTTTGAGTTGCGGATAAATAAAATCAAATATTACTGAATCAAAACGACTTGATCTCAGCATCGCCTGTGACCAATGTTGGAAAGCTTCAGTGAGTTTACTGCGGCTATAAAAATAAGAAGCAGCCGCTAGACCAACACTTATATCTGCCGGATATAACTTAACCAACAAGTGCATCGCCTTATTCGCTCTTTCTATATCTCCGCGCTCTGCCCACCGCTCCGCGAGCAGTACGAGACTTCTGGAATCAGAAATATTACTCACAATTGATTTTGCTAAATAAAACTCAAAGGAATCTTTGTCAGTTGATAAATGAGACAATCCTTTGGCAAGTAATGCTTGTGGATTTACACTATTCCAGCTCAATATCGCGTCGATATTATCCACTGAAGAGTCTGCGCTCAAAAACTCAGAAACACCAAGAGAAATGACACGCCAAACTAATACTGTACACAACAGAAAAAAAACAAAAGGGTAAACTTTAAGCAAATTTCGATTCAAGCCTTAACAAGGGTCACCGTGGTATGCATTCATAAAAATCAACATAATTATCGTATCCTAATTAATAAGGCAACCTCTGATTAAGTGATAGTGAGATGAAAACGAGGCAAACTGTCATCAATCTTCACTGTAAGCATGGTACATTTCTTTAAATCTTATTTTGCCTCTTTCTTTAAGCACAACGAGTCTAATTGTGCCTTCAAAACTCTTTGTTTCGGTGTCCCCAGTCTTAACTGTCCTAACGATAAAGTCTCCAATTCCTACTGCTTTATTACCCACCGTATTCCATTCGAGATTTTCGATGTTAATACTGCGTTTATCAGTAGAACTAAAAAGTCGAGAATAATCTTTGGCAATCCCAACTCTGTTCTTGCGATCATTCGTGATCGCGCTTTTATAAAACAAACGAATAAATTCTTTTAAATCACCTTCTTTATAAGACTGATAAAACAGGCTCATCATGGCATCAAGCTCTTTTTTCGGTATAACTTTAACGGTGTTTTGCTTCACTGTCTCGAGTTTTTTAACTTGTTCGTTCGTTTTTAAGGATCCGAGTTTTTCTGTCGACAGAGTCGTGGTTTGTTGAGAAAGAATATTATTGCGAATCTTAAACCCTGGGGGTTTTTCTTGCGCGGATTTATTCAGCGTCGTAGAATTAATATTTTCATTAATGAAATTTGTAATCGGTGAATTCGAACCTGCCGACCCATCAAATACCTTTGGTTCTCCAAATTCGAGGTCACTATTTAGGACAGTATCTATCCGATTGATATCATGCTCATCAGTCGGGGAAAGAGGAATATTTTCCGTGGGAGCGTTCATTAAAGATCCGTCGCGTTGCTTATCCACAAACTGATTTGGTTGTAAATCAAACAGCGAAGGAGCTAACACCACACTTACAACCCCGATAATCATAAAAATCACAGTCGCAATGATCATGTACATATTATTCTTAACGACAGATAAGAAAGTTTTATTCGCATCCCCTGCTTCAAGCTTTAATGGAAGCTTATCCGAAATATCTGAAACAGATACGGATCCTTGATCAACTTCAACTTCTTGGTCAAGCTCAACAATTTCTAAAGAATCAAGAAAATAATCATAGGCATCTCGTTTATTTTTTTCACGTAAAGAAACATAAGCTTGGTTTATTTTTATAGTGAAAGATTCATTCCATTGTCCAGCATCTTTTTCTTGATCCGGCTGAAAAAGTTTGAATAATATTTGGTAGTGCGCTTTAATTTGTTCTTGGCTAGCAGTCTTAGTTAAACCTAATCGTCGATAATAATCAGATGCATTGGATAATAATATTTCCTTGATAAAACGCCGTGCAGCCTCCTTTAGATCTGCTTGGCTCATATCTGATAAACCTTCAAACGCATCTAAATCAATATGTAATTTTCCCATCGCCACCCTGAAAAGCTCGTCAATGCCAGGTGGCAATATCGAAGAGGAACACAATAATTCTTTATGTTCATCAGGTTGATGATAATACTCTACGGCAAGAGCAACTAATCCTAGCCCTGGTTGCTGATTTAAATACTGAGGTTTGTGTTCAACATTCTTTCTAGGTGATGTTTGAGTATTATTTCTGGATTTACTGTATAGCGTTTTTTTCACGCTAGCATATGATTTATTTTGGCCTTTGCGTTTTTTATTTTTAACTTTCGATGAACTATCATCATGCGCAATATCGTTGCTCTCATTTTTATCAGAAAGAACTTCATTCCTGGAAAAAGATGCTTGAGCCTCAAAAGCAGTTTTTTCTTGTGCAGCAAGTTTTTCGATGTTCTCTTCTTCTGGCACTAATAACGGTGCGTTTTGCACAATTTCGGTTTGCGATATTTCTGACGCCTGAAGCTCTTCTTCCTGTCTAAATTCTTCTTCAATATTAATTATTTCTGACGGAGTAAGTTCTTCCATAGTCGTCAACTCAAGAGAAGTTTGTGACGGATCAGAAGCGGTCTCAGTCGTTATATCGGATTTATTGGAAGTAACCTCGTACATCAACTCCTTGGCAACTGCTTTAACATGGGTATCATTTATTTCAGTAATTTCTTCTAAGGATGCAAACAACATCAAACGATCACAAAACGTATTTATGCGTCTTGGAATCCCTGTGGTCAAAGTATAAATATAAGCAAAAGCTCTTTGGGTAAAATTAGGGTTTTGCTTCCATCCAACATGATTTAAACGATGCAGTATATATGCACGTGTTTCTTTCGCGTTTAATGGATCAAGATGAGTTGCAGCAACAACACGTTGACGCAATTGCTCTAACTTAGGATCATACAACGCATCTCGAAACTGTTGCTGACCTAATAGAAAAATTTGCAATAAGGCATGTTTTCCCGCATAAAAATTAGACAGCATTCTAAGTTCTTCTAATGAACCAAACGGAAGGTTTTGCGACTCATCAACCATCAACAAACAATGATATCCAGCTCTATACTTCGTCAGAAAAAAGCGTTCCAGTCTATTAAGCAACGAAGCTTTTGCGAGATTTTCATGCTCTAAACCAAAAGATGCGGCCACCATGCGTAATACATCATCTGCCTCAAGATGCGTGGTATTTAGTTCCGAAACAATGACCTTATTTTTAGATAGCTCTTCAAGTAAAGCGCGTGCAAGTGTGGTCTTACCCGTTCCGGGTGAACCAGTAACCACAATAAAGCCTTCTTTTTGAGTCAAACCATACCGTAAATACGCAAGCGCACGCTTGTGCCCCTTGCTTCCAAAAAAGAAGCTAGGATCCGGGCTAAGCCGAAAAGGAGATGCGGTTAATCCAAAATGTGCTTCGTACAATTAGCTCACCTAAATACTAAAAACAACGGAATAATTACCTATCTTGTACCATCAATCTGCAGCGATACTTGTGATTTATCTCACACCGGAAGCTTTGGATTTTCTTCTCGGTCTCGTTCGTAGGAATAATACTGACCATAATAGCCATAAAACCCATGCCTTGCGTCTACTTTGGTTAATATGCCACCCATTATATTAGCGTGCGCTTTGATTAATCGCTTTACACTCATTTTTAGCATGCCAGTTCTTGTGCTACTCGCCTCAGCAATCATTACAACAGCAACAACTTGTTTACTGAGTATTAATGCATCAGCTAAACCCAGCACGGGAGGGCCATCTATTATGACATAATCAAACTTCTGCTGCGCAATGGTTAATAATTCGCTCATTTTCTCACTCGACAATAACTCAGCAGGGTTCGGACAAACAGGCCCAGCCGGCATTACAAATAGACCCTCGATTTCGGTATCTTGAGAGACATCAGCAGGACCAGTATCAGACGTCAAATAATTACTCAGTCCAATGCTATTCCTGATGCGCAATAGCTTATGAATCGACGGATTTCTCAAATCACCATCGATCAGTAGAACTTGCTTATTTAGCTGAGTAAACGCAATGGCAATATTCAGGGCTGAGGTCGTTTTTCCTTCTCCTGGCCCTGGACTCGTAATCAACAGACTCCTAGGAGCACCGTTCGTCGTGCCAAAGCTTAACGACGTTCTAATGGAACGATAAGCTTCGGCCAACATCGAGCCAGGGTCGTAATGCGACAATAAGCCCAAATCAGAAGTTGAAACACTTTCACTGGCTACCGGAACGAGACCAAGAGAAGACAAGGAAACTAGTTTCTCAAAGTCATCAGCCTGTTTTAAGGTATCATCAAGGTGTTCAAACAAAAATGCCAGTCCAATCCCGCCAAGTAAACCAACCAACATTGCCAGTAATAAATTAACCACAAGCTTTGGTTTATATTTTTTGTCCGGATCAACTGCCACATCAACAATAAAAACATTATTCGAACTTATACCGCCAGCCACACCCACTTCTTTCATCCGTTGTAACAAACCCTGATATAACTCACGGTTTGTTTCAACCTCTCGCTGCAAAATATTATATTGAATACTTCTGTCTTGAAAACCAAGTACATTTTCTTTCAAAGCAACTAACTCGAGGTTAAGCAACCTTTCTTTTTCAAGCGCAGACTGAAACTGTGATTTTATCGCCGACCGGATGCTATTAATTTCTTCGACTATTTTGCGTTCAATTTCATCAATTTGACCTCTTAACTGCAGCATTGTGGGATAAGCAGGCTTATATACTTTAAGTTGATCAGAATATTGAGCTTCCATTTTAGCCAATATCTGTTTCAGTTCTTGCACCACCTTGCTGGATAATATTTCAAAAAAATTGCTGCTGGTAGTTTGTTTGTACTTGGCTTCAGCATCTATCCGTTCTTGACTTGCCTTGGACAACGCGAGGTTCATTACTCCCAAATTTTGACTATCCACATTCTGGCTATCACTTACATTTATTATCTGATTTTTCCTTGCAAACTTAACGAGTTTTTTCTCAGACTCTTCGAGTTTTGCCTGTACTTGAGCAATGCGATCTTCCAAAAATGTTTTTGCATAAGAAGATGCTTCAAAACGGCGCTCCAAATTCATATTGATAAAATTATCAGCAAAAGTATTAATAATCTGGGCACTTAATGAAATATCCGGAGAATCAAAGTGAATCCTCACTAAACGCGAGTTTTTAACCGGCTCTATCGTTAATTGATCTAAAAAATAGTCTACCCATAACTCATCCTCATTAATAGTATCTGCAAGATCAGGCTGATCCCCCCCGGTTAATGATAAAAACAGAGTATTCAATGCTGATTTTTTATTAACTATTT